>JANNEI010000623.1:0-6767 GCA_031378565.1 Burkholderiales bacterium | reverse complement strand
ACCAGCGCCGGCTCGCGCACGGTGACGCTCCACTTCGTCACCGGCTTGCTGATGGACTCGATGTCCACCGCCTGGAAGTCTTCCTTGTACATGCGGGCGCGCGGTGCCTGGCCGGTGATGCAAAGGATCGGGATGCTGTCGGCAATGGCCGAGTACAGGCCGGTGATCATGTCGGTGCCGGCCGGGCCCGAGGTGCCGATGCACACGCCGATGTTGCCGTTTCCATCTCGCGCCTTGGCCCGCGTGTAGCCCTCGGCCATGTGCGATGCACCCTCGACGTGGCGTGCCAGGATGTGGGCGATCGACTGGCGCTCGCGCATTGCCGCATACAGCGGGTTGATTGCGGCACCGGGCACACCGAAAGCTTGCGAGACGCCTTCCTTTTCCATCACCAGCACGGCGGCCATGGCGGCCTTCATCTTTGCCATTTGAAGTCTCCTGTCGGGGTTGATGTCACTGGGGTGGATGGTCGCGCCAAGCGTCGCGCGGCGGAAGCCCCGGCCAGGGCATTACGCATATTCCAGAAAGGAATGGACGAGCGACCGCTGCCTGTGGCCCACTTTCTGCCATGGATCGCATTCAGGCCGTTCGGCTGTTCATTCGGGTGGTCGACCTCGGCTCGTTCAGCAAGGCCGCGGCCGACCTCGGGATCGGCCAGCCATCGGCCACCAAGCTGGTGGCGCAGCTGGAAAAGCGGCTGGGCTCGCGCTTGCTGCACCGCTCGACGCACGGCGTGACGCCCACCGAGATCGGCGCGCTCTACTACGCCAAGTGCAAGCTCATCGCCCACCATGTCGATGAAGCCGAGACGGTGGCGTCGTTGCTGCAGTCGCAGGTGCAGGGTGCTCTGCGCATCAGCACCTCGGTGGCGTTCGGCCGCCGCGTGCTGGTGCCGCTGGTGATGCAATTCATGCAGATCCATCCCAGGCTGCAGGTCGAGCTGAGCTTCGAGGACCGCTACGTCGATCTCGTCGAACAAGGCGTCGACGTGGCCATTCGCATGGGCCCGCTGGCCGATTCCTCGCTGGGCGCGCGCTACCTCGGCGTCAATCCGTGGGTCGTCGTCGCCTCGGCCGACTATCTGGAGCGGCAAGGGACGCCGCAGGTTCCGACCGACCTGGGCAAGCACGACGCACTGATCTACAGCACGGTTCAGGGCGATGCGCGCTGGCAGTTGACCGGTGCGAACGGACAGGCAGTGACGGTGCCGGTGAAGGGGCCGCTGCGCTCGAACAATCTGTCCGCCTTGCTCGCCGCGGCGCGCGGCGGAATGGGCGTGGCCGCCTTGCCCTGGTACGTGGCGCACGAATCGGTGCGCAGCGGTTCCGTGCAGCCGGTGCTGGCCGACTGGACGCTGCCGTCACAGGAGATCCACGCCGTCTATCCGTCGCCGCGCCTGGTGCCCGCCAAGGTCACCGGCTTCGTCGAGTGGCTGCAAGGTCAGTTCGGCGAACGCTGGTGGTCGCGGGCGAAGTGAACAAGGGAGACGCGGCGGCACTGAGGACGCAATGCGACGGCATATCGCGGGCAGACCCGAGGCATATCCCGGGCGTATCCCGGGCATATCCGTGGCACCTCTGCGGTGCGAGTTTCCGCGCTGCAGCGAACTGCGATTTCCGAAGGACAAATCGGCGTAGATTTGGCGCTGGCGATGAACGCGTTCGCGGTGATCGCAAGGGGGCTCCGATGGTTTCAATCACGTACGTCAGCTCGGCGATTTCGCAGTTCAACGAAACCCGTCTTCTGGACCTCGTCGCTCAATGTCAAAGCAACAATGAAAGGCTGGGCGTGACAGGCATCCTGGTGTACTCGGACGGCAACTTCATGCAGGTGATCGAGGGCGCGGATCTCGTTACCGATGCCTTGTACGAGCGCATCAAGCTCGATGCGAGACATCGAGGGATCGTGACGGTCCACCAGCAACGCATCGAGTTTCGTGAGTTTCAGGGGTGGTCCATGGCGTTCAACATCCTTCCGCCGAAAGCGCTGCGGACCAATCGCGTGCCGCACGCCTTTCTGGACCGGGCAAGGCAGAGGCCACTGCCTCTGCCAACGGGCAGCGCTTCGAGCCTGATTTGCTCTTTCATGCAGCAGTGATGCCCGGCACAAACGAGGCTGCGCACGCTGCGGGCAATGCCTGCGCCGGCAGGGCCTGGTGCTTGACGATCTTGACGCCCGAAGCCTTTTTCTTGCGGCTCATGTCCGATCGACAGGCACCGCCCGGGCGCTCAAACCACAGTGACGCGCCCCGCACCGCCGGCCGTGATCTCGCCCACCACCGCAGCCGCGTCGAAGCCATGACGCTTGAACAGTGCCAGCACGTCACCGGCTGCTTGAGGGGCGCACGACACCAGCAGCCCGCCGCTGGTCTGCGGGTCGGTCAACAACGCCTTGTCGGCCTCGGCAAAACCTGCCGGCAGGGTGACGTCCAGTCCATAGCCTTCCCAGTTGCGCTGCGACGCGCCAGTCACCATGCCTTGTGACGCAAGTTCGCGCACCCCGGCCAGCAGCGGCACCTTGGCCCAGTCGATTTGCACACCGAGCTTGGCACCGCGCGCCAGTTCCAGCGTGTGGCCGGCCAGGCCGAAGCCGGTGATGTCGGTCAATGCGTGCACGCCCGCCATGGCGGCCAGTTCGGCACCCGGCTTGTTCAGCTTGGTGGTGTTGGCGATCATCTGGCGGTAGCCCTCGGCGTCGAGCTTGTCTTTTTTCAACGCGGCGCTCAACACGCCCACGCCGATCGGCTTGCCCAGCACCAGCACGTCGCCGGCCTTCGCGTCGGCATTGCGCTTGACCTTGCTCGGGTGCACCAGGCCCAGCACGACCAGGCCGTAGATGGGCTCCACCGAATCGATGGTGTGGCCACCGGCGATCGGGATGCCGGCTTCGGCGCAAATGCTTTCGCCGCCTTTCAGGATCAGGCCGATGGTCTCCAGCGGCAGCACGTTGATCGGCATGCCCACCAGGGCCAGCGCCATGATCGGCGTGCCGCCCATCGCATAAACGTCGCTGATGGCGTTGGTGGCGGCGATGCGACCGAAGTCGAACGGGTCGTCGACGATGGGCATGAAGAAGTCGGTGGTGGCGATCAGCGCCTGCTCGTCGTTCAGCTTGTAGACCGCCGCGTCGTCGGCCGTCTCGATGCCCACCAGCAACTCCGGCGGAATGAGCATGCTCTTGGTGCCTTTGAGGATCTCGCTCAGCACGCCCGGCGCGATCTTGCAACCGCAGCCACCTCCGTGCGACAGCGAGGTGAGGCGGACAACGGCTTTTTCGTGCGGGGCGTTCATGGGCAAGACTCCAGTGCAGTGGTGATGAGATGGCGCAATCGACGTTGTTCTTCGGCGGGCTCGAACAGGTGCGCGCGTGCCATGGTCTGGTCGCGCAGAAGGTGCAACAACTCTGGATCGTCGCGGCAGCGTTCGATCAGGTCAGCCAGGGCCGAATCATCGCCCAAGTCGAAATACCCCGCATGGTCGCGGCCCAGCATGCCGACGTTGCCGGCAATGCGAGACGCCAGCACAGCGCAGCCGCTTTGTGCGGCTTCCAGCACCACGTGCGCGCCGCCTTCCATCCGGCTGGTGTTGACCAGCAGTTGCGCCTGCTTGATGCGCTGGCGCGTGGCGGCGTGGGGCAGGGCGCCGAGCCAATGAAAGTTCGGGCAGGCCGCGCGCGTTCGATCCACGTCATCGCGCAGGTCAGGCTCCAGCGCATCGCCCACCAACTCGAAGCGGATGTCGCTTCGCCCGGCCAGTCTCTCGGCGGCGCGCATGAACGTCAGCGGGTCTTTCTCGTCGCGCAGGTGGCCCACGCTGATCACCCGCAGCGTTCTCGGCGGCACGGGTGCCGGCTTCAGAGGGCGGGCGGACTGGTAGATGACGCTGGCCTTGTGCCGCAGCGCGGCCGGCAGTTCCTGCACGCCTTGCTCCTGCAGCACGACCAGATGCGTGGCGTGTTGCAGCGACGCCTGGGCGGTGGCATCGGTGCGGATGTCGCGGTACAGATCGGTGCCGGTCAGCACCACGATGCAGGGGCGGTCCGGGTGGGCCTCGGCAAAGGCCTTGATCGAACTTGCGGAACGTCGGGCGTGCAGCGCGATCAGCACATCGCAAGGCTCGCCACGCCACGCCAGCGCAATCGCGGTGCGACAATTCTTGCCAAGCATGTGAGCCCAGCGCGAGGCCGTCTGCCAGTTGCCGTTGTTGGCCGACGCCAGCGCCGGGCTGACGATGATCACGCGGGGCCGCGCCGCATTGGAACTGGAACTGGAAAGGATCGCAGCCTTGCTCGACATCAAAGCACCCAACGTGAATTCCCCGCGCATGCGCCATGCCGGCAAGGGCCTGCTGTCGCTCGCCTTGATGGACGCGCGGAATCATACGTTGCGCTGGATGGCTGCCTACGAGGAAGCGCTGGCGGCTGCGAACCTGCAGGTCCCGATGAGCCCCGAGCTGAATCCGCCGTTGTGGGAGCTGGGGCACCTGGGCTGGTTCCAGGAGTGGTGGGTCGCGCGCAACGTGCAGCGCCAGCGCGGCTCGGGCTGCGACCCGACGATTCCCCGACTCGCTTCGATCGAACACCATGCCGACCGCTGGTACGACTCCAGCAACGTGCCGCACGGTACCCGCTGGCAGCTCGACACGCCCGACCTGCTGGGCACCAAGCAGTACCTGGCGGACACGATGGAGGTGACGCTGGAACTGCTGGACGGCAGCGACGAGTCCGACGACGCGCTGTACTTTTACCGGCTTGCGCTGTTCCACGAAGACATGCACGGCGAGGCCTTCGCCCACATGGCGCAAACGCTGGGCCTCAACCTGCCCAACGCCAAGCAGCTGATGGCACCGCTGGCCACCCACGCCACGCGCGAGCCGCTGCTGTTTCCGGCCACCCGCTGGTCGCTCGGGTCGGCACCCGGCGGCTTTGTGTTCGACAACGAGAAGTGGGGCCACGAGGTGGCCGTTCCCGAATTCGAGATCGATGCGCAGGCGCTGACTTGGGCGCAGTTCAGCGAATTCGTGGAAGACGGTGGCTACGACCACGAGAGCTTCTGGTCGGCGGCTGCCTGGGCCTGGTTACAGCGCGAAGGCCGCCGCACGCCACGCCATGTGGACCAGATGCGCCAGGGTGTGCTGCAGCAGCGCTTCGGCCGCCTGGCGCGGGTGCCCCTGTCGCAGCCTGCAATGCATGTGAGCTTTTATGAAGCCGAAGCCTGGTGCCGCTGGGCCGGTCGCCGATTGCCCACCGAGGTGGAGTGGGAAGTGGCGGCGCATGCCGGCGCGTCGCGCGGGTTCCGCTGGGGCGATGTGTGGGAGTGGACGGCCACCACCTTCCGTCCCTATGCCGGCTTCACAGCCGACCCGTATCTGGATTACTCGCAGCCATGGTTCGGCAACCACAAGGTGCTGCGCGGCGCATCGTTCGCGACCCGCGCGCGAATGCGCCACCCGAAGTACCGCAACTTTTACCTGCCGTGGCGCGACGATATCTTCAGCGGGTTTCGAAGCTGCGCGTTGTAAGCCCGTCCGCCCGAGCCGCTCAAAGGCTGGCCAGGTAGTGGCCCAGGTTCTCGATGTCCTGCGCATTCAAGGTGTTCGACACACTGGTCATGCTGCCGGCGTCGTTGGTGCGCTTGCGGGCCTTGAAGTCGCTGAGCTGCTTGACGACGTAGTCGAAATGCTGGCCGGCCACGCGCGGAATTTCGTTCTGGCCGGCAAACCCGCCGAGGTGACACATCGTGCACAAGGTTTCATCGGCCTTCAGCTTGCCGAGCCTGGCCTTCTCGGGGTCGGGGGTGAACGATTGGGGAAGGGGCTTCTGGCCGGCGAAGTAGTCCGACAGCTCACGCATCTCGTCGCGGGACAGGCCGGCCACCATCGGCGTCATCAGCTCGTGGGTGCGGCGGCCTTCCTGGTAGTCGCGCAGCTGCAAGTAGAGGTAGCGCGAGGTCTGCCCAGCCAGCACCGGAAACTGCGCCTGAACTGACTTGCCGCCCGGCCCGTGGCAGGCCGTGCAGACCTCGGCCTTGGCGGGAGCGGCGGTGCCTTGCGCGTTTGCGCCGGAACCCGCCAACGTCAACACACCCAGCAGACCCCAAAGGTAGGCGGCACGCACGGTCGTCAGGCTGTGGTTCAAATCTTTGAGCATGCGTGCCTGTCAATGAAAAGAAGCCCTGGCAACGGCCGCTGACAGGGCTTCAGGATAGGGCAGCGAACTGACCGCCCGCTTGCGGCTGCTCAGGGCAGGGCGAACACGATCACCGAATTGCCGCGCTTGAAGTCGAGTTGCGTGTTGCCACCCGCGGCGACGGCCACGTACTGCTTGCCGTTCGCCGTGTACGACACGGCCGGCGCGTTCACGCCGGCACCACACTGGTACTGCCACAACATCTTGCCGGTCTGGGCATCGAACGCGCGGAACAGGCCGTTGCCTTCGCCGTTGAACACCAGGTCACCGGCGGTGGCCAACACGCCGCCGATCAGCGGCTGCTCGGTGTCGAACTTCCAGGCCATCTTGCCGGTGTCGATGTTGACTGCCGCCAGACGCCCCCACTGCTTTTCGCTCGCGATCACCTTGAACGCGCCGCCCAGCCACAGCTTGCCGCCGGGGTACTTGGACTCTTCGACGTGGTAGGTCATCGGCTGGTGCAGGTTGGCCGCGTAGGCCAGGCGGTGCGTCGGGTTGACGGCCATCGGGCTCCACTCCACACCCCCGTTCGCACCGGGCAGCATGCGCGCGCCGTCCTTGGTCGGCAGCACCCACATGTT
>JANNEI010000622.1:0-3811 GCA_031378565.1 Burkholderiales bacterium | reverse complement strand
GCGCACGGCGGGGCTGCGGCCACGCCGCCGGCGTGACGCTTGATCGGGACGCCACGCTGCGCCCGCCACCGGCGCATCGTCCATGGCGCGTTTACAGCGCGTTTACAGCGCCGGTCGGTCTTTTTAGACCGTTCTTGCGCGCCGCTTTCTAAGCTCCCGGCATTCCCTCAAGGAGTTGCTCATGGACTTGATCTGGTTGGCGTTCTTCGCGGTTTTATGCGGCTGCATCGGTGGCTTGCTGCTGGTGTGCGATCGGTGGCTTGCGCCCCGTTCCAAAACACTTCGCTGACCGGAGGCTCGCGATGCAAGGCTTGTACTGGCTGGGCGGCCTCGTGACCGCCGCACTCTTCGTCTACCTCCTGATCGCGCTGGTGCGCGCGGAGGACTTCTGATGACTTCGCAAATGACCGTTCTGCTGCTGGCCTTCGTGGCCGCAGTGCTGTTGCTGGCCGTTCCGATGGGGCGCTGGCTGGCCGCGGTGGCCTCGGCAGATGACGCCGCGTCGCCGCCGCTCGCGCGCATTCCCGCCGCCGTGCTGCGGGCCTGTGGTGCGCAGCCCGAGCGTGAACAAGGCTGGCGTGAGTACGCCGTGGCGCTGCTGGTGTTCAACATCGTCGGTGTCGTCGCCGTCTATGCGTTGCAACGCCTGCAGGGCGCGCTGCCGCTGAATCCGCAGGGCATGGCGGGCGTCTCGCCCGACTCGGCGTTCAACACCGCCATCAGCTTCGTCACCAACACCAACTGGCAGGGCTACGCAGGCGAATCGACGATGAGCCACCTGACCCAGATGCTGGTGCTGGCGGTGCAGAATTTTCTTTCAGCCGCCACCGGCATGGCCGTGGCTTTCGCGCTGATTCGCGGCTTTGCCCGGCACGGTGTGCAGGCCATCGGCAACTTCTGGGTCGATGTGACGCGCGTGACCTTGTACGTGCTGCTGCCGCTCAGCCTGGTCTTCGCCGTGGTGCTGGCCAGCCAGGGCGTGATCCAGAACTTCAAGCCGGATGCGTTGGTGAGCTTGACGGAACCGGTCAGCTACAACGTGGCAGGCCCCGCCGGAGCCGATGGCAAGCCGACCGAGGTTGCCAGCGTGGCCACCACGCAAGCGCTGCCGATGGGGCCGATCGCATCGCAAGAGGCGATCAAGATGATCGGCACCAATGGCGGCGGCTACCTGAACGCCAATTCGGCGCACCCGTTCGAGAACCCGACGGCCTGGACCAACCTCATGCAGATGCTGGCGATCTTCCTGATCCCGGCCGGTCTGTGCCTGGCATTCGGCCAGATGGTGGGCGACAAACGGCAAGGCTGGGCGCTGCTGATCGCGATGACGCTGATCTTCGTGGCGGCTGTGGTCAGCATCATGTGGGCCGAACAATCGGGCAACCCGCAGCTGACCGCGCTCGGGGCCGATCAGGTGGCCAGTGCGCTGCAAAGCGGCGGCAACATGGAGGGCAAGGAAACGCGCTTCGGCATTGCCGCCACGACCCTGTTCGCGGCCGTCACCACCGCTGCCTCGTGCGGCGCGGTGAACGGCATGCACGCCTCGCTGACGCCGTTGGGCGGCGGCGTCACGATGCTGCTGATGCAACTCGGCGAGGTGGTGTTCGGCGGTGTCGGCTCGGGCCTGTACGGCATGCTGATCTTCGCGGTGATGGCGGTCTTTCTGGCCGGGCTGATGATCGGCCGCACGCCCGAATACCTGGGCAAGAAGATCGAGCCGGCCGAGATCAAGCTGGTGTCGATCGCGATCCTGATGACGCCGCTGCTGGTGCTGCTGGGCAGCGCCGTGGCGGCCAGCACAGCAGCAGGCCGGGCCGGCCTGCTGAACCCGGGCGCGGCCGGCTTCTCGGAAATTTTGTACGCCTTTTCATCCGCCGCCAACAACAACGGCAGCGCCTTCGCGGGCTTGTCGGCCAACACGCCGTTCTACAACGGGATGCTGGGCGTGGCGATGTGGATCGGCCGCTTCGGCGTGATCGTGCCGGTGCTGGCGCTGGCCGGTGCGCTGGCTGCCAAGAAGCGCGTGCAGCGGGTCGCCGATGACGGCGCGATGACGGCGATGCCGACTCACGGCCCGCTGTTCATCGTGCTGCTGGTGTCCACCGTGATGCTGGTCGGCGCGCTGACCTACATCCCGGCGCTGGCGCTCGGCCCGGTGGTCGAACAACTCAACCTCACCAAGTAAGGAGGACGCCATGACGAACAACGCTGCGTCCGTCGCCCTGACCGAAAAACCAAAGGCGGCCGGCCTGTTCGAAGCCGCCCTGCTGGTGCCCGCATTGCGCGACGCATTCGGCAAGCTGAGCCCAGCCACGCAGTGGCGCAACCCGGTGATGTTCATCGTCTACATCGGGGCCGTCCTGATCAGCGGGCTGTGGCTGCAGGCGTTGTTCGCACCCGAGACGGTGGTCGAAAACTCGCCTGCCTGGTTCATCGGTGCCAACGCACTGTGGCTGTGGTTCACGCTGCTGTTTGCCAACTTCGCCGAGGCGCTGGCCGAAGGTCGCAGCAAGGCGCAGGCCGCCAGCCTGCGGGGACTGAAGAAAAGCGGCATCGCCAAGAAGTTGGCCCCTCGTTCGACGGATACGTCAAACGGTCCCCCAGGGGGACGCGGGCCGGCTTGGGGCGGCCCGGCGCTCGCCCCGTCTGCCGCCGTCAGCCGTCGTGATCAACCCTGGTTCCCGATCGAGACCGATGAGCTGCGCATCGGTGCCGTGCTGCTGGTCGAAGCCGGCGACACGATGCCCTGCGACGGCGAGGTGATCGAAGGCGTGGCCTCGGTTGACGAAAGCGCAATCACCGGCGAATCGGCACCGGTCATCCGCGAGGCTGGAGGCGACTTTTCATCCGTCACCGGCGGCACGCGCGTGCTGTCGGACTGGATCGTCGTGCGTTGCACGGTGAACCCCGGCGCGTCGTTCCTCGACCGCATGATTTCGATGGTCGAAGGGGCCAAGCGCCGCAAGACGCCGAACGAAGTGGCGCTGACCATCCTGCTGGTCGCGCTGACCCTGGTCTTCCTGATGGCCACGGTCACGCTGCTGCCGTTTTCGATCTTTGCGGTCGACATGGCCAAGTCCGGCACCGCCGTGTCGATCACGGTGCTGGTCGCGCTGCTGGTGTGCCTGATTCCAACCACCATCGGCGGCCTGCTGTCGGCCATCGGCGTGGCGGGCATGAGCCGCATGCTGGGTGCCAACGTGATCGCCACCTCGGGCCGCGCCGTGGAAGCCGCCGGCGACGTGGACGTGCTGCTGCTCGACAAGACCGGCACCATCACGCTGGGCAACCGGCAGGCCTCCGGCTTCATGGCAGCCCCGGGTTTCAGCGAGCAGCAACTCGCCGACGCGGCGCTGCTGTCGTCCCTGGCCGATGAAACGCCCGAGGGCCGCAGCATCGTGGCCCTGGCGCACCAGAAGTTCGGCCTGCATGACCGCACGCTCAGCGGCAGCGACGCCACCTTCGTGCCGTTCACCGCGCAAACGCGCATGAGTGGCGTCAACTGGCAGGGCCGCAGCATCCGCAAGGGTGCAAGCGACGCGATCCGCAAACATGTGGAAGCGCTGGGCGGCCGATTTGCACCGGAAGTGACTCGGGCCGTCGAAGACACCGCGCGCCGCGGCAGCACGCCGCTGGTGGTGTGCGACGCTGCGCAAGTGCTCGGTGTGGTGGAGTTGAAAGACATCGTCAAGGGCGGCATCAGGGAGCGCTTCGGCGAGCTGCGCCGCATGGGCATCAAGACCGTGATGATCACCGGGGACAACAAGCTGACCGCCGCCGCCATCGGTGCCGAAGCCGGCGTCGACGACGT
>JANNEI010000598.1:0-6030 GCA_031378565.1 Burkholderiales bacterium | reverse complement strand
GCGGCACCGCCCGATGTGATGAACCACAATCTGGAAACCACGCCGCGCCTTTACAAGGAGGCGCGCCCCGGGTCCGACTATCAGTACAGCCTGACCCTGCTCAAGCGCTTCAAGGAATTTGCGCCCGGCGTTCCGACCAAGAGCGGCGTGATGGTGGGCCTGGGCGAAACCGATGAAGAAATCTTGCAGGTCATGCGCGACATGCGCGCGCACGGCATCGACATGCTGACCATCGGCCAGTACCTGGCGCCCAGCGCTCATCACCTGCCGGTGCGCCGCTATGTGCACCCGGACACGTTCAGGATGTTCGAATCAGAAGCCGCGAAGATGGGCTTCACCCACGCCGCCGTGGGTGCGATGGTGCGCAGCAGCTACCACGCCGACGAACAGGCGCAGGCGGCTGGTGTGGCCAATGCGGTAGTCGCCACCGCGGCAGCTTGAAATGCAGCTCGCGGAGCGCTTTGCTTACGTCTCGGCCAGCAGCTTTTCAACCAACCGATGCAGGGCGGCGAAGTCGGGTTCACCCACGTAGCGTTTCACGATCTGACCCTTCTTGTCGATCAGCAACGTCGTCGGCGTGAGCTTCACGTCGCCGAAGCTGCGCGCGAACTGGCCGGTGTTGTCGATCACGACGGTGAACGGAAGTTGTCGGGTTTGCGCAAAATTCACGACAGAGGCGGGTGGGTCGTAGCTCATGGCGACGGCCAGGGTTTCCAAACCGCGTGCACGGAATTTGTTGTGCATGGCAACGATCTGGGGCATTTCGTGGACACACGTGGTGCAGGTGGTCGCCCAGAAGTTCACCAGCACCACGGTCCCGCGCAGCTGGTCGGTGCTGGCTTTGCTGCCGTCGAGTCGGGTGTACGCCACACTCGGCGCGACTTCCTGCCGGGGCGTGCCGTCGCGCGACAGGTAAGCACCCACCCCGATTGCCAAGGCAAGCGCGGCGGCAGCAACATAGGGAAGGGTTTTCATTTGAGAGCGATCATGCAGCGCAGAAATTTTACGGCAGCACTCGTTTCGGGCGGATGTTTGTCGGCACTTGCCCTTGATGCACACGCCGAGCTGAGCGAGATCGACGCGACCTCTGGCATACGCGCCGCACTGGAACGCGGGGCCGTGTCGGCCGTGGGCCTGCTGGGCCGGGCCGACGGGTTCATGGGCAACCCGAAGGTGCGCATCTCGCTGCCGGGCTTCCTCAACGAGGCGGCCAAGGTGGCAAAGATGCTTGGCCAGCAACAACGTGTCGACGAGCTGGTGACGGCCATGAATCGCGCTGCCGAGGCAGCCGTGCCGGAAGCAAAGACCTTGCTGGTGAACGCCGTGAAATCGATGAGCGTGAGCGATGCCAGGCAAATTCTGACCGGCGGCGATCAGTCGGTGACGCAGTTCTTCGCAGCCAGGACCCGCGAACCGCTCGCCGTCAAGTTCTTGCCCATCGTCACCAAGGCGACCGAGAAAGTCTCGCTGGCCGACAAGTACAACGAGTTGGCGGGCAAGGCTTCTGCCATGGGCTTGCTCAAGAAAGACGACGCCAACATCCAGCAGTACGTGACGGGCAAGACGCTGGACGGCCTGTACCTGATGATTGGCGAAGAAGAGAAAAAGATCCGCCAGGACCCGGTGGCCACCGGCAGCGCCATTCTCAAGAAGGTGTTCGGCTCGCTCAAGTGATTGATGCAAGCCCGTGCATCCAAGCCAGCCCTTGCCACGTAACCTGACCGATGAGCATGAAAAGCCCGATCCGATCTGCCGCTCACTTCGTTGACAGCGGGCTGGCCGGAAGCGCCCCGTTCGCCATGGCGCCGACAGCCGAACGCGTCGACCCTGCGCGCGTGCTGGTGCTGTTCGGGGCCGACTGGGACGACCGGCATCTGCCGCGCTACGAGCGCAGCGGGCGCTACCGTTTTCATGAACACGGCTTCGACCTGTTCAAGTTCCCCAGCAATGCGCGCCTGATGTGGTTCAACGTCTGGCGCTTCGTTGACCGCATGGTCGAGCGCTACCGCGGCCGGATCGATGCGGTGTTCAGTTCGAACGAGCAATTCGGTGCCCTGGCAGCGGCCCTGATCGCACAGCGCCTCGGCTTGCCCGGCCCCACGCCGGAAGCTATTCTGCGAGCCCAGCACAAATACGAGGCCCGGCTGCGGCTGCGCGAAATCGCGCCCGACCTGTGCCCCGAGTTCGAGCTGATTCCCTACACCATCACGCCCGAGGCCGCGCGCGCGCTGCGCTACCCGATGTTCGTCAAGCCGGTGAAGGCGACGTTCTCGGTGCTGGCGCGGCGCTGCGACACGCCTGACGAACTGATCCAGCACCTGCGCTTCAAGCCGTGGGAGAAGCACATCATTCAGCGCCTGATCGAGCCGCACAACCAGGCTCTCAAGCGCTACCCGCAGTTCCGCATCGGCTCCGACAACATGGTGGTCGAGCAACTGCTGACGGGTCGCCAGGTCAATGTCGACGGCTTCGTCCATGCCGACCGCGTGCACCTGTTTGGCGTGACCGACGAGGTGATGTACGACGGCACGATGGCGTTCAAGCGATTCGCTTTTCCCGGCACCACCGACCCGCAGTTGACGCAGCAGTTGCAAGACGCGTGCGAGCGCGTGCTGCGCGGCTTCGACCTGATGCACGGGTTCTTCAACCTCGAGTTCTTCATTTCGGACAGCGGCGAGTTGAGCCTGATCGAAGTCAACCCCCGGCTGGCCGCGCAACTGGCGCAGTTCTACGAATGGGTGCTCGGCATCGACACCTACGAGATGGGATTTGCGATGGCGCTGGGACGGCCCTTGCCCTTCGCCCAGTCGCCTCGCTTCGGTGCCGCGGCCAGCTTCGTGTGGCGCAGCTTCGACGGCACATCGTGTCCTCGCATTCCGTCTCGCGCCGACCTGGACTGGCTGGCGCGCGAATACCCCGAGGCGAGGCTGGAGCTGTACCCGAAGAAGGGCGCGTCCCTGCAGCGCGACATCAAGTGGCTGGGCTCGCACCGTTGGGCGGTGCTGAACATGCCGGGCCGCGACGAGGCCGACCTGCGCATGCGCTACGAGCGCATCTGCGAACGCCTGGGCTGGCCAGTCAACCACTGAGCGCGGCCGCGGTGGCTGCGGACTCTCCCGCTCACCCCGCGAAGCAGAGGTTTCCTCAGAGCGACTTCGACAGTTCGAACGTCAGCACCGAAGGCAGCGCCGAACCCAACGCGCCCCGTCCGACGCGGGCGATGCTGGCTTCACTGAAGCCGGACATCTGGAAATCGTTGCCTTCTTCGACGATCTCGATGAAGGCGAACCCCGGCACCTCGGCCGAGATTTCGTTTCGCAATTGAGACAACCGTTCACCGGACAGAATGCCTTCCACGATGATGGCGTGCGGCAACCCGTCGCGACAAAAATCGGCCGCCTCTTCAATCGATGACACCAGGTCGACGATCAGGCCCATGTGCCGGATGGCGTCGCGAACCTCGACCCGCATGTCGCGGCGCGAGGCCACCACCAGCACGTGGCTGCCGGCGAGCGGCTTGGAGTTGAGGGCCGAGTTGGCGCTGAAACCGTCGTCCATCTCGATGGTGCTGACGCCTTCCATCTCGTCGTTCGCGGTGCGCGGGAACTCGAAGCAAAGGGTGATTTCACCGTGCTCGTCGCTGCGGGTCATCGGCAGCCCCATCGTGGTGGCCGTCTGTTCGAGCAAGCGCCAGGTCAACGAGTCGAGCGAACTCCGGGCTGCATCGGCGGCACCGGTGCTGTCGTCGATCAGGTCTGCCGGCCGGTACGCGAAGCGGCACATCAGCCGGGCATGCGGCGGCCAGGTCTTGACGTCGATGGTGAATTCGATCTGCGAGCGGGCGTGAACCAGCGCCCAGTCCAGTGTGGTGTTGAGCAGGCTGAACAGCAGCGACGCGTCGACGATCACGTCCGCAGGCTTGAGCACCGGTTTCAGGAAGATGCCGCGCGCTTGCGTTTCGCGGGCGCGGTGGGTGAGCACGGTTTTCAGCGTGTCGGTCAGCGGCAACCTCTCGTGCGACTGGCGCAATCGGCCCGACGCGAAGCGCACGAGTTGCTGGGCGTTCATGCCCACCTGGCGCGCCGTCGCGACCTCGTCGGCCAAGGCGCGCAGGCTGGCGCGGTCGATGCGCCCGCTGGTCGCCAGCGCCTGGATTCGCTCCAGCGCAGCGGTCAGCGGGGCGGCGATCTCGGCTCCGATCGCCGACACCAGTTCGCGCATGCCATCGTCGGTGGGAATGTCGCCCTGCTCGGTGTCGCCCGTGCGCGGGTTGGAATGCTTCACGTCTGACAAATCCATGATGTGCTTTCTCGAATCGAGGGATGGGCCGCTGCCTGTTCGGTGCCCAGCCTGGAGGCGATCTACGCACCTGGCAAGACATCGGACGCAACGTGCAGACTGTTGCCTGTCCCCGATGAGATAGTGTTGTACGGGCGCTGGCCCGCTTCCATCGCCTTCAGGCCATTTCCCCCGGACTCGGGGGGTGCAAATTTCACATCTTGTTGCGAGCGGCCACTAAGGCTGTGCAGTGCGTCGCGACATCACTTGCCGGGCTGCCTGAAGCCGTTCGTCCAGGTAGGCACCGTAGAAGTCCGCCACGCCGGCACCGACCAGCCGATCGGCGATTTCGAGGCCCCGGCTGTCGAGCAGCAGGACGGTCGGCGTGAAGGTGGCTTTCCAGGCGCGAATCACCGCGTCTTGGCTGCGTCGATGGCCGTCGAAGTCGGTGACGAGCACGGCACTGCCGATGTCGAGCTGTACCACGCCGTGACCTCGCTCGCGCAGCATCGGCAGCAGGTGCGATCGGCGGACCTGCTCGCAAAACGGGCAGCCTGGGAGACTCACCAGAACGACCAGCGGCTGGCCCTTCTGCGAGGCCATCCTTGCGGCGTCGGGCAACGAGTCTGGCCGCGGCAGCGTGGTTTCCTGCGCATGTGCCGTGCGGGCGCACAGGCCCGCGCCCAGACCCCAGGCCAAGAAGGTCCGGCGACTCAGACCCAGCCTGGCTCGCATCAGATGACGCCTTTCGCGCGCAGGCGGGCAATCTGCTCGGCGGTCAAACCCGCCGCCGTCAGCACCTCGTCGGTGTGCTGTCCGAGCAACGGGGGCGCTCGAAGGTACTGCACCGGCGTGGCCGACAACTTGATCGGGCTGGCCACCAGTCGAACCGCGTCGCTCAGCGGGTGCGGCATGTCCACTGTCATGCGACGTTCAATCACCTGCGGGTCGGCAAACACCTCTTCCAGGTTGTTGATCGCGCCGCAGGGCACCTTGGCCGCTTCCAGCGCCGCCAGCCAGTGGGCCTTGCTGCGTTGCTTTAACACGGTCGCCAGCAGCGGCACCAAGGTTTCACGGTGGCGCACGCGGTCGGCATTGCGCGCATACAGCGGGTCGAGCGCCAGGGCGGGCTGACCGGCCACGGCACAGAATTTGGCGAACTGCCCGTCGTTGCCGACGGCCAGAATCAGGTGCCCGTCGGCGACTTCGAACACCTGGTAGGGCACGATGTTCTGGTGCGCGTTGCCGGCGCGTTCCGGTGGCATGTAGGTGGCGAGGTAACCAGCCCCCAGGTTGGCGAGCATGGCCACCTGGGTGTCGAGCAGGGCCATGTCGATCACCTGGCCTTGACCGGTGGCGTCGCGGTGGCGCAGCGCCGCCAGAATGGCCACGGTTGCGTACATGCCGGTGAACAGGTCGGCCACCGCCACACCCACCTTCTGCGGGCCGCCGCCGGGCCGGTCGTCGCGTTCGCCGGTCACGCTCATCAGACCGCCGATGCCCTGTATGGCGTAGTCGTAGCCGGCGCGCTCGCGGTACGGGCCGGTCTGCCCGAAGCCGGTGACCGAGCAATACACCAGCCGCGGGTTGAGCGCGCACAGCGACGCGGCATCGAGCCCGTAGCGCGCCATGTCGCCGACCTTGAAGTTCTCGACGAACACATCGCTGCTCAGTGCCAACTGACGGATCAGGTCCTGGCCCTCGGCGGCGGCAATGTCGACGGTGACCGAGCGCTTGTTGCGGTTGGTGCCG
>JANNEI010000572.1:0-5801 GCA_031378565.1 Burkholderiales bacterium | reverse complement strand
GCCAGCACCGCTTCCAGTTCGGCCAGCGGCGTGCCGCAGCGCGCGGTCACCACCAACTCGCTGGGCTGGTGGCTTGAGATGCCGGCCAGCACGCGCGTGTCGAGCACCTCGCCACGCGGCGACTCGCCATAGAAGTCTTTGCTGCCGCCGCCGCGAATGCACAGCGGGGTGCTGGCAGCGCGTGCCGCTTTGACGCGGTCGATCAGGATTTGCAGCGCAGGGTCAGCGGGAGTCATGCGCCCTCCACCCTAAAACCGCGGTAGGTCGGCAAACGGCAGCAGCCCGCGCTTGACATGCATCTTTCCGTACTCGGCGCAGCGGTTCAGCGTGGGAATCACCTTGCCGGGGTTCAGCAACGCGGTCGGGTCGAAGGCGCGCTTGACGGCAAACATCTGCTCGCGCTCGGCGGGCGAGAACTGCACGCACATCGACGACAGCTTCTCGATGCCCACGCCGTGCTCGCCGGTCACGGTGCCGCCGAGCATCACGCTGGTTTCCAGGATGTCGGCACCGAACAGCTCGCAGCGGTGCAATTGGTCGGGGTCGTTGGCGTCGAACAGGATCAACGGGTGCAGGTTGCCGTCGCCGGCATGGAACACGTTGCAGCAGCGCAGGCCGTACTTGATTTCCATCGCGGCGATGCGCACCAGGATCTCCGCCAGCTGGTGGCGCGGAATGGTCGAGTCCATGCACATGTAGTCGGGGCTGATGCGCCCGCTGGCCGGGAACGCGTTCATGCGGCCGGCCCAGAATTTCAGCCGCTCGGCCTCGTCGCGGCTGATCTCGAAGCGGGTCGCGCCGGCTGCCTGCATCACCGCCACCATGCGCGCCACTTCTTCTTCCACCTCTTCCGGTGTGCCGTCGCTTTCGCAGATCAGCGTGGCCGCGGCGTCGAGGTCGTAGCCCGATTTGACGAACGATTCCACTGCCGCCGTCATTGCCTTGTCGAGCATTTCGAGTCCGGCCGGGATGATGCCGGCACCGATCAGTGCGGCCACCGCGTGGCCGGCCTTGCGCACGTCGTCGAAGCTGGCCAGGATGGCGCGCGCCTGCAAGGGTTTGGGCACCAGCTTGACGGTCACTTCGATGGTCACCGCCAGCATGCCTTCGGAGCCGATCACCACCGGCAGCAGGTCGAGCCCGGCCACGTCGAGCGCCTCACTGCCGAACTCGACCGGCTGGCCATCGACCATGAAGCCGCGCACGCGCAGCACGTTGTGCAGCGTCAGCCCGCATTTCAGGCAGTGCATGCCACCGGAATTTTCGGCCACGTTGCCGCCGATGGTGCAGGCGATCTTGCTGCTCGGGTCGGGCGCGTAATACAGGCCGTGTGGCGCGGCAGCTTCGCTGATGGCGGCGTTGCGCACGCCGGTCTGCACGGTGGCGGTTCGCGCCAGCACGTCGACCTTCAGGATGCGGTTGAACTTGGCCAGGCTCAGGGTCACGCCCATCGGGTGCGGCAGCGCGCCGCCGCTCAGGCCGGTGCCGGCGCCGCGCGCCACCACCGGCACGCCGAGTTGGTGGCACACGCGCAGCACGGCGGACACCTGCGCCTCGGTTTCGGGCAGCGCCACCACCAGCGGCAGCTGGCGGTAGGCGGTGAGGCCGTCGCACTCGTACGGCACGGTGTCTTCGCGGTGCCACAACAGGGCGTGCGCCGGCAGCAGCGCGGCCAGCGCGGCCACCACCTCGGCCTGGCGGCGGGTGCGCTCGGCAGCCGGCACGGGCTCAGGCTTCGGCCCAATGGCGATGGCGGGATCGGAAGTGACAGCGTTCACGGCACGGCTCCGGCAGAGCGTTGCGGGGATGTTCGAATGTACTTCGCGCGCCACCCTGCGGGCGCACCCGCAGCGGCTTGCGGCGTCAAAGCGGATTTGACTGAAACAGCGGCAATCAGCCGGCTGCCGGCGCGTCGAGCCTTGCGACAAGTGGTGTGCCGTAAAGCACGTGCCGGCACAGCGGATGCGTCGCCGCGATGCGCGGGTGGTCGAACTCGTGCAGGCGCTGCAAGCCGATGCGCTGCATCACCGCCTGCGACGCGGTGTTGCTGGCGGCAGTCAACGACAAGACCTGCGACCAGCCCAGCGTCTGCACGGCATACGCAAGCACCAGCGCTGCCGCTTCGGTGGCGTAGCCTTGGCCCCAGGCTGTGCGCGCCAGACGCCAGCCGATCTCCTGTGCATCCGGCGCAATGTCCGGCCGCACAACCTGGACCGGCATCGCGCCGAGCCCGACAAAGCCGGCAAATTCATGCTGCGGCGTCTGCAAGGCCCAGCGGCCCCAACCCTGCTGCTCGAAGCGCAGCACGATTCGGTCGGCGAACGCATCGCTCTCGGTGCGCGTCAACGGGGCCATGAAATGGCGCATCACGTCGGGGTCGGCATTCATCTCTGCGAACGCGTCGCGGTCGCTGGCGCGCCAGGGCCGCAGCGTGACGCGCTCGCCGTGCAGCACGACCGACTCGTTCACGCGGGACCGGTGAACACCGTCAACACACCGGTGTAGGTGTACAGGTGGTGGTGGGCGATTTCGCCGGAGGCGAAGAAGCCGACCAGGGGCACGTCGCCCAGCGCATGGCGCACGATGGCCAACTCGGCCGACGGCGCGCCGAAGTGCGGGCCGCCACGCCCGGCGCAACTCACGTACACCGCGCCGGCCATGCGCCGCGCTGTGTGCGGTGCGCGTTCGGCCTCGCTGCCCTGCAGCGCAAGGGCGGTCTCCAGGGGCAACGAATCGGGCTCGAGCGCCTCGCGAATTTCAGCGCAGATGCGCACCAGGTCACGTCGCGCAGCGTCGAGGTTGCGAGCGCAAAAGGCCAGCGCCATGCCGACTTCGACCCGGTCGTCGATCGCCACGCCGCGGCGCAGCGGGTCCAGCCCCACCATGTGGCGCACGCGGGTGTCATGGCCGAACTGGCCCGGGTGACCGCGCGCGGCACCGCCGTCGAGGTCGCTCGACGGCGGGTGCGGCGGCTCGCCGTGCGGCGCATCGTTCAGCCCCACCAGTGTCTGGCGCAGCCGGGGCAACGCGTTGCGATGGTCCAGGCTGTCGAGCTTGAGATCGCGCAGCAGGCAGTCGAGCGCGGGCTCGCCGTCCAGCGTGAGCACCTCGTTCACCGTGGCCGACGTGATGGTGCGCGTGGTGCCGATGGGCTGGCTGCCCTGAGTGACACGCGACACGATGCTGCCGTCGCTTGAAAACGCGACGCCCGACAAGCCGCCCTGGTAAACGCCGTTGGCGATGTGCAAGGTGCGCGTGCGGCCCGAGGTGAGGCCACCGAAAACGTAGCCGCTGCTGGTGCGCTGGCTCATCTCGCGCACCAGTTCGCCCAGCTCGGGCGTACTCGGGTCGAGGTGAACCTGGGCGCTGGTGGCGTTGAAGTCGCCCAGCGGCAGCGCCCCCGAGAACACCTTGAACGTGTTGCGATCCAGGTCGCTCAACATCAGCGACAGTGCGGGCTCGTCGAAATACTCCACGCCGTTGGCCGCGATGCCGACGCCCACCGCGCCGACCCAGGCCACAGCGGGCCAGCGCGACTGCAAATCAGCCAGCAGAGGCTCCGCGTGCTTGGCATAGCGGTCGGTCAGGTAGACCCAGCCCAGCGTGGGCTCGGACACGTGGTCGGCGCGCTGGCGCTGCGCTTCGATCTGCGCACCGGCCAGGGCCAGCGCCATGCGCCAGTCCGGATGGGTGGCGTGGGCGTGCAGGAACAATTTCATGGCGAGGCGGGGTGGAGGCGGTGCGGGGTGGACACGGGGCATTCGCGATCAAGGCACCGCGCTGCGGCAGCGTCATTGCATCGGGCCGAACTTCAGCGCGCGCGCTTGCGCGCCGCGGTCTTGCGCACCGCCTTGCCGGGCACGGCTGCGGCGGCCTTGATGGTTTGGCCGGCAGCGTCGAAGCCTGGCTTCACCATCGCCCCGGCCATGTTCTTGGCGGCGTCTGCGGCGTTGTCCTTCATCGCCGTGGTGGCCAGCTCGGTGAACTGTTTGGTCAGTGCGCCCCACCACTGCATCGGATCCACCGCCGCAGGCACGGCGGCTGGCGCGCTGCTGGCGGGGCTGGCTTTGGCGGCCGGTTTGCTGGCGGCCTTGCGAACGGGTTCGGGCTCTGGCTCGGCCTCGACTTCGGGTTCCGGCTCGGCAGCCGGCATGCCGAGCATGCTGGGCATGCCGGGCATCGGGATCTTCAGCGAATCGCGCAGGTCGCCCATCTGCACGTTCATGGTTTTCAGGGTGGACAGCGTCATGCGCTGCACCTCCAGCGCCTGGATGGTGGCCCCCAGCATGCGGGCGTTCTGCTCCAGCCAGAACTGCACCGTGCGCAACTCGTCGATGCGCTTCTCCAGTTCTTCGGGGTTCAGCGTGGGAGCCACCCACTGGCCGATGCTGGGCAGGGCCGAGCCGGCGGTCTTGGCCAACCCCTGCAAGAAATCGAAACCGGGAACGAGCTTGGTGAAGCTGAAGGCGTCGGCCATGGTGTCTCCTCGGGTGTTGCGGCATTCATTGTGCATCCGGGGGGACGCGCCGGATCACCGCCGTCAGCGGGGCGAGGCCGGCGGCCGCACCAGCCGCTCGTCGCTTCCGCGGCCGGCTGAAGCGTCCCCGGCCAGTTCGGTGTGCGCCTTGGCGAACGGCACGCGGTCCACCTGGTAGCCACGTTGCCGCAGCAAGCTGGGCAGACCGTGCGGCCCCGTCATGTGCAGGCAACCCACCGCCGCGAACACCGGCCCGCCGCCGACATGCAGCGCGTCGATGCGGTCGGCCAGCGGCCCGTTGCGGTCGTCGAGCACACGCTTCATGGCTTCGCGCTCGGCGTCGGTGTTCAGGCAATCGCACCACTGGGCGTAGTTGTCGAGCTCGTCGTAACGGCTTTCGGCCCACATGCGGGCCAAGCGGAGAATCATCGGCCGGGCGGTGTCCGAGTCCAGCTGATCGAGCACCTGCGCCACCGCGTCTTGTTCCTCCTTCGGCGTCTCGCCGCGCAGCAAGCTCATCTGCAAGTCGGCGGTTTCGAGCGAGACGACCTGCTTGTTCAGGTTGCGCGCCATGACCGAGACCATCGGGTCGATGCCGTACGACGGGTCCAGGCCCTCGCGCCGGCCCGACAGCACCACCAGCGTGGTGGCCACCATCACCGGCGACATGGCGGAAAGCAGGTCGGGGGGCAGGCAGGCGGCCTGCACCTGCGAACGCAACCGCGCGGCCAGGTTGTCGGGCAGCGCCTGCTGCGGTGTGGGGGCCATCGCGGTTTGCAGCGCGGACATCACGGACGGGTCCAGCAAATCGAGTTCCAGCGCGACCACGTCGCTGGCACGAAGTGCAGCCAGCACCTGCGGCCCCGGAAACATCCACTCCAGCTTGGCCACATGGATGGTGCCGTACAGGTACGAGCTGCGCCCGTCCTTTTGCACGCGCCACAGGAAACCGCGGTCACGCGCGGCGCGCATCAGGGCCTGGGCCTGTTCGACGGTCGGCGGTTGCGCGGTGGGTGGGCAGGCCGCCGCAGGCTGAGACCGACTCGGCACCGGCACCGCGAGTGCCGCCACGGCGAGCACGACCAGTGCCAGCCAGCGGCGCGATGAGGAAATCGACAGCGGCGCAATCGGCATCATGCGAGGCAGCTTAACCGCCCCAGTGGGGGCCGGCCCGTCAACCTTGCGCCACCACCGTCTGCTCGATCGCCCCGAACACGCTGGCCCCGCCCGGCCCCTTCATCTCGATGCGGATCGTGTCGCCGAACTGCATGAACCCGGTCTTCGGCGCACCGCTCTCGATGGTCTCGATGGCGCGCTTTTCGGC
>JANNEI010000554.1:0-3812 GCA_031378565.1 Burkholderiales bacterium | reverse complement strand
AGGTTGCCCAGGCTGATGACGTAGTTGCCGTCGTTGTGCATGCAGTCGGGCACCAGCCAGTTCGGCGTGCGCAGGCTGCCGGTCTCGGTCAGCAGGTACACGTCGTCGCTCGTTACCGGCTGGTTCAGCGGCGCGCCCAGTTCCTTCCAGTTCGGGAACAGTTCGGTCAGCGCAATCGGGTCCATCACCGCGCCGCTCAGGATGTGCGCGCCCGGCTCTGAGCCCTTTTCGAGCACGACCACCGACACCTCCTTGCCTTGCGCGGCCGCCAGCTGCTTGATGCGGATGGCCGTGGCCAGCCCGCCGGGGCCGGCACCGACGACGAGCACGTCGTATTCCATCGCTTCACGCGGTCCGAACTTTTCAAGAATCGCTTGCGGGGTCATGGGCCTTCCTTGCAACTGGCTGGGTTCGATTTTAGCGGGCGGATCGGTGAAAAAGAACGATCGTTCTTTTTTGCCCGTGGTGTTGTTTGAAGAGCGTTGTTTCGTGGTGGGCCGGCTGCCGAAACCGCAGGCCGGCGCGCTGCGGCGTGCATGCTATCTTCGTCGCAATGCCACCCTCCGAAGAAAGAAATCCATGAGCTACAACATCGACCTGTCGGGCCGTGTCGCGCTGGTCACCGGCGCGTCCAGCGGCCTCGGCACGCAGTTCGCCAAGACCCTGGCCTCGGCCGGTGCGGCGGTGGTGCTTGCGGGGCGGCGCATCGAGCGGCTGAAGACGCTGCGGGCCGAGATTCAGGGCAACGGCGGCGATGCGCAAGTCGTCGAACTCGACGTGACCGACCGCGACAGCATCAAGTCGGCGGTAGCGCACGCCGAAACCGAGATGGGCACGATCGACATCCTGATCAACAACTCGGGCGTCAGCACCACGCAGAAGCTGGTGGACGTGACCGAAGACGACTACGACTACATCTTCAACACCAACACGCGCGGCTCGTTCTTCGTCGCGCAAGAGGTGGGCAAACGCATGCTGGCGCGCGCCAAGGGCTCGGCACCGGGCACCTTCACCGGCGGGCGCATCGTCAACATCGCGTCGATGGCGGGGCTGAAGGTGCTGGGGCAGATCGGCGTCTATTGCATGAGCAAGGCGGCCGTCGTCCACATGACGCGAGCGATGGCGCTGGAATGGGGCAAGCACGGCATCAACGTGAACGCCATCTGCCCCGGCTACATCGACACCGAGATCAACCACCACCACTGGCAGACCGAGCAGGGCAAGCGCTTGATCGACATGCTGCCGCGCAAGCGCATCGGCAACCCGCAGGACCTGGACGCGGTGCTGATGATGCTGTGTGCCAACGAAAGCCATTTCATCAACGGTGCCGTGATCCAGGCCGACGACGGCTTCGCGCTCTAGGCTCTGATCGGTTGCAGGCGTGAGGGAACTGTCGCTGCTGGAAGCACGTGTGCTCGGCGTGCTGGTCGAGAAGGCCCTGACCGTGCCCGACAGCTACCCGCTGTCGCTGAACGCGCTGCTGTCGGGCTGCAACCAGAAGACCGCACGCGACCCGGTGATCAGCGCCACCGAGGCCGAGGTGCAGGCCGCCGCCGACGCGCTGAAAGCGCTGAGCCTGGCGTTCGAGAGCAGCGGCTCGCGGGTCACCCGCCATGAACACAACATGGGCCGCGCGCTGGGCTTGCCGGCGCAGTCGGTGGCGCTGCTGGCCACGCTGATGTTGCGCGGGCCGCAGACCAGCGCCGAGTTGCGCGGGGCCACCGAGCGGTTGCATCGCTTTGCCGATGTCTCGTCGGTCGAAGGCTTTTTGGTGGAGCTTGCCGAACGCTCCGCCGACAAGGGCGGTGCGCTGGTGGTGAAGCTGTCACGCGCGCCTGGCGCCCGGGAAGCGCGCTGGGCTCATCTGCTGTGCGGTGCCGGGTTCGTGTCGACGCTGCACGTGGCGACCGACGATGACGATTTCGTGGCGGCCAGCGAGCTGGCCGCGCTGAAGGCAAACCAGGCCGCAATGCGGGCCGAGCTGGATGCACTGCGTGTCATCGTCGACCGCGTGTGTGCCGAACTGGGCATCGCGCCGGGCGCCGCGCCGTGATGACAGCCATCGCAACCCGCGTCCGCCCGGCCATGCTGACTGACGCAGCGCAGATTGCGCAGGTACATGTGGACAGCTGGCACACCACCTACACCGGCATCTTTCCGCCCGCGGCCATCGCCGGCCACACGCTTGAACGCCGGCTGGCACTGTGGACGCGCCACCTCGGCGAAGCGTCGGACCGTCACGCGCTGTTCGTGGCCGTGCAGGCCGATGCGGTGGTCGGCTTCGCGAGCCTGGGGGCCTTTCGCGTGCAAGGCCCGCCGATCGAAGGCGAGGGCGAGTTGAATGCCATCTACCTGCTGCAGCGTGTGCAGGGTCAGGGCATCGGCCGCCGGTTGGCCGACGCCGGCAGCCGCTGGTTGCAGCAGGCGGGCTTTGCCGCGATGCGCTGCTGGGTGGTGCGTGGCAACCTGCCGGCCGAGGCGTTCTATGCGCGCCTGGGCGGGCTGGTGGTCGGCACCACCACCTTCGAGGTCGAAGGCGCGTTGCTGGTCGAGGACTGCTACCGATTCGAACTCAACACCAAGGCCTGAGCCATGCGCATCGACATTCCGCATCAGAAGAAGCTGGTCTTCGAGATGACCTTCCCCATTCGCTGGGGCGACATGGACGCGATGGGACACGTCAACAATGTGACCTACTTTCGCTACCTCGAAACCGTGCGCATCGAGTGGCTGCGCAGCGTCGGCATGTTGCCCAACCCGGGCGGCGAAGGCATCGTGATCATCAACGCCTTCTGCAGTTTCCTGATCCAGCTCGAGTACCCGGGCGACGTGCTGGCGAAGATGTACGTCGCCAATGCAGGCCGCAGCAGCTTCGACAAATTCATCACGCTCGAACGTGTCGACCAGCCTGGCGTGATTTCCGCCAGCGGTGGTGCGACGACGGTGTGGATCGACTCGGTGCTCAAAAAGTCGGTGCCGCTGCCCGATGCGATGCGCCGCTTGATAGAGCCTGAGCCTTCATAGCAGTGCGTACGTGGTGGTGGCATGCGCCGCCAGTTGGCCATCGGCACCGATGACCTCGATCTCTCCGAAGGCCAGCGACTTGCCGCACTTCAGCACACGCCCGATCACGCGCACCGCGCCGGCGTCGCCCCGCACCGCGCGCAGGAAGCTGGTCTGAAGTTGAACGGTCGTGCAGCGGCAGGGCTCGTTGAAGTGAGCGAACAGCGCCAGCACCATCGCGGTGTCGACAGCCGACAGGATCGCCTGTCCGCACAGCACACCGCCGCCGTGGACGAGGGCCGGAACCACGGGCAAGATCAGCGTCACCTCGCCAGGGCGAACCTCGGTCACCTGGAGGCCCAGGTCTTGCACATACTTCGATGCCATCGGCGAGAAGAGTTGCCACAGGGTTTGCGCGGTCAGCATGGGGTTCATCCTGTCAGTGTCTAATCCATTCTATGCAGCGCGCGGGTGCCGGCCGCGCAATGCCACGAACACAATTCAACCAGGAGTTTGCGAATGAACAAGGTGTTCCCCAGCGCCGCCCAGGCGCTCGAAGGAATCGTCAAGGACGGTCAGTTGCTGGCGGTGGGCGGCTTCGGCCTGTGCGGCATTCCCGAGGCGCTGATCGGTGCCCTGCGCGACAGTGGCGTGCGCAACCTGAGCGTGATTTCCAACAACGCCGGGGTCGATGGCTTCGGCCTCGGGCTGCTGCTGGAAACGCGGCAGATCAGGAAAATGATCTCCAGCTACGTGGGCGAAAACAAGGAGTTCGAGCGCCAGTACCTGGCCGGTGAACTGGAACTGGA
>JANNEI010000544.1:0-3390 GCA_031378565.1 Burkholderiales bacterium | reverse complement strand
CGGTTCGCCCGGCGTGCTGTCGGCACGCTACGCCACGCTGTTCGGCCAGCCGAAAAGTGATGCCGACAACAACCGCGTGCTGCTTGAAAACATGCGCGGCTTTACTGCAAGCAGCGACCGGCGCGCCCGCTTCGTCTGCGCGCTGGTGGCGGTGCGCTCGCCCGACGACCCCGAGCCGCTGCTCGCGATGGGGCGCTGGCACGGCAGCGTGCTGCACGCCGCGCAGGGCGAGGGCGGCTTCGGCTACGACCCGCTGCTGTTCATCTCCGAACTGGGCCGCAGCGTGGCCGAGTTGGGGGCTGCGTTGAAGAACGCACACAGCCACCGCGCGATCGCGTCACGCCAGATGCTGGCGCTGATGCGCGAGGTCTGGCGTCTCGGCTGAAGCCGTGAACAGCATCCCGATCTCCCCGGCGGTGAATGCCGGCACCGCGTCCGACGACGTGCTGGCGCGCTACCTGCGGCCCGGCACCTTGACGCTGGCCGCGTTGCCGCCCATGTCGCTTTACGTTCACCTGCCGTGGTGCCTGAAGAAGTGCCCGTACTGCGATTTCAATTCACACCAGCATGAGGGCGTGATTCCGCAAGCGCGCTACCTCGATGCGCTGCGCTGCGACCTGGAAGCCGCGCTGCCCTTCATCTGGGGCCGGCGCATCCACAGCGTCTTCATCGGTGGCGGCACGCCAAGCCTGTTTTCGCCGCAAGGCATCGACCAGTTGCTGACCGACATCCGCGCCCGTCTGCCTCTCGAGCCGGGCTGCGAGATCACGCTCGAAGCCAACCCCGGCACCTTCGAGCGCGACCGCTTTCGCGCCTACCGCGCGGCCGGCATCACGCGCTTGTCGATCGGCGTGCAAAGCTTCGACGACGCCAAGCTGCGCGCACTCGGGCGCGTGCACGACGCGGCGCAGGCGCGGGCTGCGGTGGAGGAGGCCAGCGCTGCCTTCGACACCTTCAACCTCGACCTGATGTACGCGCTGCCGGGCCAGACGCTGGCCGAATTGCAGGCCGACCTGCAGCAGGCGCTGGACTTGGAGCCGCCGCACCTGTCGATCTACCACCTGACGATCGAACCCAACACATACTTTGCCAAGCACCCGCCGCCGATTCCCGACGACGATTCGGCCTTCGACATGCTGGACACGATCACCGAACGCACCGAGGCGGCGGGTCTCTCGCGCTACGAGGTGTCGGCGTTCGCCAGGCCCGGCCACCGTTGCGTGCACAACCTCAATTACTGGCAATTCGGCGACTATCTCGGCATCGGTGCCGGCGCCCACAGCAAGCTGAGTTTTCCGCACCGCGTGGTGCGCCAGGTTCGCTATCGCGAGCCCGCCACGTACATGGCGCAGGCGCTGGCCGGCCACGCCGTGTCGCAGGATGTCGAAGTGGCGCGCGGCGAACTGCCGTTCGAATTCATGTTGAACGCGTTGCGGCTGAAGGACGGGTTCGCGCTGGCCCGCTTCACCGAGCGCACCGGCCTGCCGCTGACCGCCATCCAGCAGGCGCTGGCGCAGGCCGAAGCCCGGGGTCTGGTCGAGCGCGACTTCACGTGGCTGAAACCCAGCGTGCGCGGCTTCGACTTCCTGAACGACTTGCAGGCACTGTTCCTGACAGCGCCCCCAGGCCGAGGAAATACCTCGTCCGCACCCGAGGGGGATTGAGTCAAGTGGCCGAGCAACGCTGACTCTGGAGACGATTGATCAGATCCGGTTCGGCGAGCTTCCCGTGCCGCCGCGAACCGCGTCGATCAGCCGCGCCGCGATCTTCGACAGCGCCAGCACCTCGTGCACCGCGCCGGCGGCGATCGCTTCGCGCGGCATCCCGAACACCACGCAGCTCGCCTCGTCCTGGGCGATGTTGAAGCTGCCGGCGTCACGCATCGCTTTCATGGCTGTTGCCCCGTCGGCTCCCATGCCGGTCAGCATGACCGCCAGCGCGTTCGGCCCGGCCACCTGGGCCGCCGACTGGAACAGCACCTCCACCGACGGCTTGTGCCGGTTCACGGCCTCGCCGTCGTGCACACGCGCGATGTAGGTGGCGCCGCTGCGCGCCAGGCTGAGGTGAAATCCGCCGGGGGCGATGTAGGCGTGGCCCGGCAACACCCGCTCGCCGTCGCGGGCCTCGGCCACCCGAATCCGGCACAGGCCGTCGAGCCGCGCCGCGTAGCTGCGGGTGAAGCCGGCGGGCATGTGCTGGGTGATCATCAACGCCGGAAAGTCGGGCGGCAGTTGCATCAGCACCTCGCGCGTGGCCTCGGTGCCGCCGGTGGACGCACCAATGAAGACGATTTTCTCGGTCGATAGCCGACCGTGCGGGCCAGGCTGCTGCTGATTTTCCGGTGGCGCGCCCGCCGTCTGCGGCATCAGCGGCGGCACGGCTGCCTGGCGCTTGCGCACGCTGGCCCGCGCCGCGATGCGGACCTTGTCGGTGATGTCCTGCGACAGGCGCTGCAAGCCGTCGGCGATGCCGATCCGGGGCTTCGCGACGAAGTCGATCGCGCCCAGCTCGAGCGCGCGCAAGGTCGCTTCTGCGTTGCGCTCCGTCAGCGTCGACACCATCACCACCGGCATCGGCCGCAGCAGCATCAGGCGGCGCAGAAAGTCGATGCCGTCCATCTTCGGCATCTCGATGTCCAGCGTCAGCACATCGGGGTTCAGCTTGCGGATCATCTCCCGCGCGACATGCGGGTCGCCGGCCGCACCGACGCATTCCATGTCGGGCTGGCGGTTGAGGATCTCGGCCAGCAAGCCGCGCACCAGGGCCGAGTCATCGACCACCAGCACGCGGGTCTTGACGCCGGCCGGGGTCAGGGCGCAGCCGCTCTCGCAGTGCCCGCCCACGGGCTTCAACGCGCTGTCAAACGCGTTCATAGATCGTCTTTCCGCACAGGCGAAACAGGTGTGGCGCGTCGCTGAAACTCTCGGAGTGGCCCACATACAGCCGTCCGCCCGGCTTCATCGCGCGATGCATCCGCTCCAGCACGGCGTGCTGCGTCGGCGTGTCGAAATAAATCAGCACGTTGCGGCAGAACACGATGTCGAAGGGCGCGCCGAGCGCCCAGCGGGCGTCGGCCAGGTTGTGCGCGCGGAACTCGATGCCGTCCGCCAACTCGGGCTTGACGCGGATGAGACCGCTGTTGACGCCCTTGCCGCGCAGGAAGTGGCGGTGCATGCGCTCTGGCGGCAGCCCCGGCGGCGCGGCCGGGTAGACGCCGCGCCGGGCGGTGGCCAGCACCTGGGTGTCGATGTCGGTGGCCAGCAGGCTGATCCGCGGCGGGCTGCCGAGTGCGTCGCGCAGCGTCATCGCGATCGAATACGGCTCTTCGCCCGTCGAGGCCGCATTGCACCAGACACGCAGCGGTTGCCGCGGGCGCAGCGTCAGGTCGCG
>JANNEI010000539.1:0-2846 GCA_031378565.1 Burkholderiales bacterium | reverse complement strand
TTTCTTCTCGCCGGGTTGCAGGCCTTCGTACTTGGCGAACAGCGAGTCGACATGCCCCCACATCGGCGTGTCGACCACGCCGGGGGCGATGGCGTTGACGCGGATGCCGTGCGGTGCCATCGCCAATGCAGCCGACTGCGTGTAGCTGATGACGGCCGCCTTGCTGGCGCAGTAGTGCGACACCAGCGCCTCGCCGCGGCGGCCCGCCTGTGAGGCGAGGTTGATCACGCTGCCGCCCCGGACGCCGCCGTCGATCATCTGTTTCAGCACTGCCTGCATCATGAAGAACATGCCTTTCACGTTCACGTCGAACAGGCGCTGGTACATGCGCTCGTCCGATTCGAGCAGCGGTGCCATGTCGAACACCGCTGCGTTGTTGAACAGGATGTCGATGGTATCGAAGCGCTGGCGCGCGCTGGCCAGCACGGCCGCGATGCTGTCGCTGCGCGTCACATCGCCCGGCAGGTAGGCCAGGTGCTGCGGGTTCTGGGCCATCATTGCGGCCAGCTCGCTGCTCGGTTGCGCGGCCAGGTCGACCACCGTGCAGCGCGCACCTTCGCGCACGAAGGCAGCTGCCACCGCCAGGCCGATGCCCCCGCCGGCACCGGTGAGCAGGGCGTGGCGCGCGGCCAGTCGCTCAGACATGGGTGTTCTCCTTGATGAATTCATTCACCTCGCCGACCGCCTTGCGCATGGCGGACTTCAGCGCATCGTTGTCGGCCAGCGGCCCCCACAGCAGCGTGTCGTGGCAGAAAGCGGCCAATGGATCGGGCGCATCGAACAGCGCATGCGCGGCGCTCGGGTCCATGCCCTGGTCGTGGTACTCGTAGTTCAACTCGCCGCGGTGCCAACGACCGAGAAAGACGAAAAAAAGCGCGGGCAACTTGGCGGTCTTGGCAATCGACGCACCACGTGCCAGGCACTCCTGAAACGTCGGCCACAGGAAGCCCGGGATCTTCGCGAAACCATCCATCGCCACACGCTGGTTGGTGTCACGCAGGTGCGGGTTGCTGAAGCGGTCGAGCACCACGTCACGGTAGCTCGCGAGGTCGAGTGGGCTGGGGTGCGACGGCGAATCGAGGCAGGGCATCACGTCGCAAGTGACGTAGTCGAACGCCATCTGCCGAATGACGGGGTGCACCACGCCTTCGTGGATGTACTGCAAGCCGAGCAACGTGCCGGCCCAGGCGATGCAACTGTGGCTGGCGTTGAGGATGCGAATCTTCGCTTCTTCATACGGCAGCACCGACTCGACCATGTCGGCCCCGACCTTTTCCCAGGCCGGCCGGCCGTTGCAAAAATGGTCTTCGATCACCCACTGGATGAAGCGCTCGCCCATCACTGGCGCGCCGTCGTCCCAGCCGGTGGCGGCCTTCACGCGCTGCGCCACGTCGGGCAGCGGGCGCGGCGTGATGCGGTCGACCATGTCGTTCGGGCAGGTCGTGTTGGCCAGCACCCAGTCGTGCAGCACGCTGTCGCCGCGGCGCTGCAGGAAGTCGAGCAGGCCGGCGCGAAAGCGCTCGCCGTTGCTGCGAAGGTTGTCGCAGTTCAGCAGCGTGACCGGCCCGCTGCCGCGCACCATGCGTTCACGCAGGATCGCGGTGACGGCACCGTAGATGGTGCAGCGCGTGGTGCCGTCAAGGTCACTCCGGATGTCCGCGAGGCTGGTGTCCAGGCGGTTCTGTGGGTCCAGGTAGTAGCCGGCTTCGGTGACGGTGAACGAGATGATGCGTGTCGACGGCCGCGCGCCGATTTCGATCAAGCCGCTCAGTGCCGCATCGAACGGAACCACCTGCTTGATCGAGCGGATGCGCTCGAAGGCGCGTACGCCCGAGGGCGCCACCGTCTCCAGCGTGTACTCGCCGTGCTGACGAATCAGCGCTTCCATCGTGTCGGCCAGGTCGGGGCGGATGTTGCCGCCGGCGATGGACCAGCCGGCATCGCCGCTTTCGATCAGCCGGTGCAGGTAGACCGCCTGGTGCGCGCGGTGGAACGAGCCCAGGCCGAGGTGAAGAATGACCTTGGCCTCAGAGGCGTCCGCAGAGGAGAGTTGCATCACGGCCTCAGTGGGCGGCGGCCACGACATGGCCTTGCCGGTCGAACAGATGAAACGACGACGGGGCAATGTCCAGGCCCACCAGATCGCCCACGCGAAGCGGTGTGCGGCCGTTCTGCTTCGCGACGATCATCACGCCCGCTGCGGGTCCGGCGGGGCTTGCTGCCGTGCCTGCGGCGGCGGTGTTGGCGTAAATCAGCGTGTCGGCACCGAGCGACTCCACCACTTCCACGCGGGCGGCGAGCCGGCCGCTGCCCGCCGGACGCAGCAGCACGTGCTCGGGCCGCACGCCAATGAAACCATCGACTGCGCGGGCGGAACTCGCACCTGCACCTGCATCCAGATCGACACCGACGATGCTGCCCAGCGCCGGCAGGTCGGCGGTGTCGATCACGTTCATCTGCGGCGTGCCGATGAACTGCGCCACGAAGCGGTTCGCCGGGTTGTCGTACAGCGTCAGCGGCGCGCCTTCTTGCTCGATCGCGCCGTCGCGCAGCACCACCACGCGGTCGGCCATGGTCATCGCTTCGACCTGATCGTGGGTCACGTAAATGGTCGTCGCCCCCAGTTCGCGGTGCAGCTTGACGATCTCCAGCCGCGTCTGCCCGCGCAGCGCGGCGTCCAGGTTCGACAGCGGCTCGTCGAACAAGAACACCTTGGGTGCGCGCACGATGGCGCGGCCGATGGCGACCCGCTGGCGCTGGCCGCCGGACAGCTCGCGCGGCGTGCGCGCCAGGTAGTCGACCAGGTTCAAGATTTCGGCGGCGCGCTGCACTTTTTCCTTGATCAC
>JANNEI010000511.1:0-2218 GCA_031378565.1 Burkholderiales bacterium | reverse complement strand
GTGTAGGCCTTCCAGATGCGGTGCAGGCCCATCGACATCAGGTCGTTCATGATGTCGTATTTCGACGCCACCGAGTCGAACACACCGCGCACGCGCCCGGCCTTCTGGCCTTCGTCGACCTGTTGAAAACCGAAGTGGGTGTCACTCATGCGGGGCGTCGTTTTCAGTGCGAGTGGCTGCTGCAGGCCGAGCCGGTGGCACCGGCCATCGGGGCGTCACGCGGGATGCCGGCCGCTTGCAAACGGGCTTCGTACTGCTGCCACAACTCTTGCTGCTGGGCACCCAGAAAATAAAGGTAGTCCCACGAAAAGATGCCGGTGTTGTGACCATCTGAAAAGACCGGTTGCACCGCATAGTTGCCCACCGGCTCCAGCGCGACCACGCCGACTTCGCGCTTGCCGGTCTGCAGCACCTCTTGCCCCGGCCCGTGGCCCTGGACTTCGGCCGACGGCGAATAGATGCGCATCAGCTCGAAGGGAATGCGGAACGCCTTGCCATCCGCAAAGCCGATCTCCAGTACGCGCGACTGTTCGTGCACGGTGATGGCCGTGGGTTGGGGAGTGGTGGACGTGAGGCCGGCCATGTCGGTAAACCTTGAAGCAAACTGTCACAGCAGTGTAGCGAAGCCGTGGTGTGCTGCGAGGGCTCCGCCCGGCTGAGGCCAAGCAGCCGCCATGGCTCGCCATCAGCCATTGCTTCACCCAAAATTGCCCCATGGCCCCGTCCCGTGCGTACGAGATCGACTTGCTGCGCTTCTGCGCTGCGCTGGCGGTGGTTTTCTTTCATTGGACTTTCCGCGGGGCTGCGAGCGGTGGGCTCAGCCTGCTCAGCTACCCGTGGCTGATGCCGGCCGCCCGCTACGGCTACCTCGGCGTCGAGCTGTTCTTCATGATCAGTGGCTTCGTGATCCTGATGAGTGCAAGTGGCGGGACGGCGCGCGACTTCGTCGTCTCGCGGCTGGTCCGGCTGTATCCGGCGTTCTGGATCTGCTGCACGCTGACTTTCGTGTGGGCCTGGGTTGCGGCTGACCCGAAGTTCGTCTTCAGTGCTTCGCAGTACCTCGTCAACCTCAGCATGCTCAGCGGGTTTGTCGACGTGCCGTCCATCGACGGCGTGTACTGGTCGCTCTTCATCGAGATTCGTTTCTACCTGCTGGTGTTGCTGATTCTGGCCTTGGGGTGGATGCCCCGCATCGAGCGGGTGTTGGGCCTGTGGCTTGCGTTTGCAGTGCTCCAGCAGGTCGTGCGCACCGGGCCGCTGTGGCACTGGCTTGTCGCGCAGCAGGCCGGGCTTTTCATCGGCGGGGCGACCTGCTACCTGATCTACCGGCACGGCGGGACGGTCAAGCGCTACGGCATCGTCGCCGGAGCCTGGGCGCTGGCCCTGTACCGGTCCAACCAGGATCTGGCCGAGCTTGAACAGCAGCTCGGAAGCCCGGCCGATCCATTCACCGTCGGTGTGATCGTCAGCGTTTTCTTCGCATTGATGCTGGGCGTGGCCACCGGCCGTCTGAGCGTGCTGCGCAGGCCAGCGTGGCTGCCGCTGGGCATGCTCACCTACCCGCTCTACCTTCTGCACCAGAACATCGGCTACATGGTGTTCAACCGGTGGCACGACAGCGTCAACATCCACCTCTTGTTCTGGGGCAGTTTCGTGGCTGTGCTGACCGGCGCGTGGGCGGTGCACCGCTGGATCGAGCGACCGCTGGCGCGCCGCATGAAGGCGCACCTGGACCGGCTTTTCAAGCGCCAGGCCAAGCTCACGGCCCTGTAGCGACTCGTCAACCCGCGGGGTTCAGCACAAAGTCGAAGTCCAGCGTGTGATACGCCCGGTCAATGTTCGCCGCCTGCGGCCCGGTGCCCGCCGCGTGGGCCTTGAACTCGCTGACCAGCGAGGCGCGCACGCCGAACACCACGTCGCTGTCAAGGTACGGGTCACCGGCGCGAAACACATGCGTGATCAGCGTCTGGAAACCCTTCGCCTGGATCATGAAATGCACGTGCGCCGGACGCCACGGATGGCGGCCGCTGGCGACCAGCATGCGGCCCACCGGGCCGTCGGTGGGTATCGGGTAGGCGACGGGCAGAATGCTCCTGAAATGGAGGCGGCCCTGCGGGTTGGTGTGCAACACGCCGCGCGCACGGGCCTGCGCCAGGTCCTTGTACTGCACGTCGTAGAAGCCGTCGTCGTCGGCCTGCCAGACGTCCACCGTCGCGTT
>JANNEI010000494.1:0-4687 GCA_031378565.1 Burkholderiales bacterium | reverse complement strand
TCATCGTGTCGGGGGCCGAGCCGGCACCGCCCGGAACTGTGGCGTTCACGTCGCTACTCGATTCACCCCCGCTGACAGCCAGCGCAGACACCGCCGCCACCGACCACGCCTTCTGGCTGTATTCGTCGGGCTCCACCGGCCAGCCGAAGGGAACGGTGCACACGCACGCCAACGTTTACTGGACCACCGAGCTGTATGCCAAGCCGGTGCTCGGCCTGCGCGAAGACGACGTGCTGTTCTCCGCTGCCAAGCTGTTCTTCGCCTACGGCCTGGGCAACGCGCTGACCTTCCCGCTGAGTGTCGGTGCCACCACCGTGTTGATGGCCGAGCGGCCCACACCCGCGGCAGTATTCAAGCGCTGGACCGAACAGGGCGTCAGCGTGTTCTTCGGCGCGCCCACCGGCTACGCCGGCATGTTGGCCGCGACCGACCTGCCAGCGCGCGATGCCGTCAAGTTGCGCATGTGCTCATCGGCCGGCGAAGCCTTGCCGCGCGACATCGGCGAGCGCTTCACGCGGCACTTCGGCTGCGAAATCATCGACGGCATCGGCTCCACCGAAATGCTGCACATCTTCTTGTCGAACCGCCCCGGCGACGTGCACTACGGCACCACCGGCCGTGCCGTGCCGGGCTACCGGCTGAAGCTGCTCGACGAGTCGGGTGCCGAGGCCGCGGCGGGCGACATCGGCGAGCTCTACATCGCCGGCCCCAGCGCGGCCTGCATGTACTGGGGCGACCCCGAAAAAACGCGCGCCACCTTCCAGGGCGAATGGACCCGCAGCGGCGACAAGTACCGCATCGACGACGCCGGTTGCTACGTTTATGCCGGGCGCAGCGACGACATGCTCAAGGTCAGCGGCATCTACGTGTCGCCGTTCGAGGTGGAGGCCACGCTGATGCAGCACGGCGCGGTGCTGGAAGCCGCCGTGATCGGCGTGCAGGACGCCGACGGGCTGACCCGCACCAAGGCGTTTGTGGTGCTCAAGTCGGGCCAGACCGCCAGCGCCGCCGAGCTGCAGGCGTTCGTGAAAGACCGGCTCGCGCCGCACAAGTACCCGCGCCTGATCGAGTTCGTCGACGAGCTGCCGAAGACCGCCACCGGCAAGATCCAGCGCTTTCGGCTGCGTGAACTCGAACGCGGGCGCGCCTAAATGACCACGCAGCACGCTGCGCCCGCGTTCGTCGACCTGCGTTGGCGCAACCGGCCCATCGCCGTCGAATACCAGTGGGTCGGCAGCAAGGCAAGTGCACATCCGGTGGTGGTGTTCTTGCACGAAGGCCTGGGCTCGCTGGCGGCGTGGAAAAACTTCCCGCGGCAGTTCTGCGACGAACACGGGCTGCGCGGGCTGGTGTTCTCGCGCTACGGCTACGGCCGCTCGACACCCAAGCCCGCCGCCGAGCGCTGGGCCGCGGACACGATGCACGCGCAAGCGCACGAGGTGCTGCCCGCGCTGTTCGAGGCGCTGGCCATCGTGCGCCCCTGGCTGTTCGGCCACAGCGACGGCGCGTCGATCGCCCTGCTGCACGCGGCCCGCTTCCCGGTCGCCGGCATCGTGGTGGTGGCGCCGCACATCTTTGTCGAAGAGGTGGCGCTGAGCAGCATCGCCGCGGCGCGGGTGGCCTATGAAAGCACCGATTTACGCCAGCGGCTGGCTCGCTACCATGCCGATGTCGACTCCGCCTTCCGGGGCTGGAACGACATGTGGCTGGACCCGGAATTTCGAAGCTGGAACATCGAAGCCGAACTCGACGCCATCACCTGCCCGGTGCTGGCCGTGCAAGGCGAAGACGACGAGTACGGAACGCTGGAGCAGATTCGCGGCATTGCGCGCCGCGTGCCTCAAACCGAACTGCTGGTGCTGGCACACTGCGCGCACTCGCCGCACCGCGATCAACCCGAACGACTCAGCACCGCCGCAGCAGCGTTCATCAAGACAGCCCCAACCGGGGCCTGACATCTGATTCCCAGACTGGAGATTTCCATGAAGACCTTGTTCAAACTCTCGGCTGCCGCAGCCGCCGTGTGCCTGAGCGTCGCCTCGCAAACGCAAGCGCAAACGCAAGCGCCGATCAAGGTCGGCCTGATGCTGCCCGCCACCGGCACCTTCGCCAGCCTGGGCAACATGATCGAGAACGGCTTCAAGCTTTACGTGCAGGAACAGGGCGGCAAACTGGCCGGCCGCGAAATCCAGTACTTCAAGGTCGACGACGAGTCCGATCCGTCCAAGGCCACCGACAACGTCAACAAGCTCATCAAGCGCGACAACGTCGACGTGCTGGTCGGCACGGTGCATTCGGGCGTGGCGCTGGCCATGGCCAAGGCCGCGCGCGACAGCAACACGCTGCTGATCATCCCGAACGCCGGTGCCGGCGACATCACCGGCCCGATGTGCTCGCCGAACATCGTGCGCAGCTCGTTCTCGAACTGGCAACCGGGCTACGCGATGGGCGTCGTGGCCGGCCAGAAAGGCGTCAAGCGCGCGATGACGATCACATGGAACTACGCGGCCGGCTCCGAGACGGTGAAAGGCTTCACCGAAGGCCTGGAAAAAGGCGGCGGAAAAGTCATCAAGGACTTGAACCTGCCGTTTCCGGGTGTCGAGTTCCAGGCGCTGTTGACCGAGATTGCCGCGCAGAAGCCCGACGCGGTGTATGCGTTCTTCGCCGGCGGTGCCGCCGTCAAGTTCGTCAAGGACTACGCGGCAGCCGGGCTGAACAAGACGATCCCGTTGTACGGCCCCGGCTTCCTGACCGACGGCACCCTGGAAGCGCAAGGCGCGTCGGCGCAGGGCATCTTCACGACGCTGCACTACGCCGACAACCTCGACACGCCGCGCAACAACGCCTTCCGCAAGGGCTTTGCGCTGGCCTACAAGGCAAACGCCGACGTGTACGCGGTGCAGGGCTACGACGCCGCGCAAATTCTGGCGGCCGGCCTGAACGCCGTGAAGGGCGACCTGACCAAGCGCGACGTGCTGACCACCGCGATGCGCAAGGTCGTGGTCGACAGCCCGCGCGGCAAGTTCACCATTTCGCCGGCCGGCAACCCGGTGCAAGACATGTTCCTGCGCCAGGCCACCGGCAACTACAACGAGTTCAGATCGGTGGCGGTGAAGGGTCTGGCCGATCCGGCGCGCGGCTGCAAACTGTAGCCTTCGGCACCGCTCAGCGGTCGGCTTTGCCGCCCTTTTCTTTGATGGCCTGTGGCCGCTCCGCAGCCGTTAGAATCTGACCAGCTCAACAGACCAGATGGTGATTGCGATGGGTGACCGTCCGTGGCTCCTTCAAGATGCGAAAGCTCAATTCAGTGCGCTGGTCGACGCTGCGCTCAGTGGGCAGCCGCAGCACGTCACGCGGCGTGGCAAGGCGGCCGTGGTCGTGGTCTCCGAGGCGGACTTCGCGCGCATGAGCCGGGGCTCGCGCGCGGCCGCGCCGGGGTTCATCGACCACCTGCTGGCCATGCCGCGCGGCAGCGTCCCCGCCGAGCCCACAAAGGGCAAGCGTCGCGGGCCCGTGTTGCGCGACGTGGAGTTCGATTGATCCTGCTCGACACGATGGTGCTGTCGGAACTGCGCAAGCGCCGGCCGCACCCGAAGGTGGTCGCGTGGCTGCGCCCGCAGCCGGCAGAACAGGTCTTCATCAGCGTGGTCAGCCTGGGTGAGATCGAGCGCGGCATTCACCGCACGGCCGACCGCAGCTTCGCCGAATCGCTGACGCTCTGGCTCGACGAACTGATGCGCTTTTACGCCGACCGCATCTTGCCGATCACGCCCGACATCGCGCGGCGCTGGGGCCGGCTGTCGGCCGAACTGGGCCACGAAGGTGCCGACCTGCTGATCGCCGCCACAGCAGCATCGCACCGCCTCACCGTGGTCACGCGCAACCTGCGGCACTTCAAGCCCACCGGCGTGATGCTGGTCGACCCGTTTGCATGATCTTCCGATCGCCGCGCACGTGACACGAGCCTGACGTGGACCTCGCCACCTTCCTCGTCCAGTGCCTGAACGCGGTTCAGTACGGCCTGCTGCTGTTCCTGGTGGCCAGTGGGCTGACGCTGATCTTCGGGATCATGGGCGTCATCAACCTGGCGCACGGCAGCTTCTACATGATCGGTGCCTACATGGCGTTCGCGCTGGCACCGTACTTCGCCGACCAGTTCATTCTGATGCTGCTGGTGGGCACGCTGCTGGCGGCGCTGTTCGGCTTCGTGCTGGAGTGGGTGTTCTTCAGCTTCCTGTACCAGCGCGAACACTTGCAACAGGTGCTGTTGACCTATGCGCTGATCCTCGTTTTTGAGGAAGCACGCTCCCTGTTGATGGGCAACGACGTGCACGGCGTGCAGGCACCGGCATGGTTGTCGGGCAGCTTCGAGCTGGGCAGTTTGATGAGCTACCCGTGGTACCGCCTGTTCGCGTCTGCCGCCTGCATCGTGCTGGCGCTGGCGCTGTACTTCGTGGTCAACAAGACGCGGCTGGGCATGATGATTCGCGCCGGGGCCAGCAACCGCGACATGGTGCGCGGCCTGGGCATCGACATCAAGCTGCTGTACCGCGTGGTGTTCGCCGGCGGCGTGGCGCTGGCCGCGCTGGCCGGCATGATCGCCGCGCCGATGTCGTCGGTGTACCCCGGCATGGGCGGCAGCGTGCTGATCATCTGCTTCGTGGTGGTGGTGATCGGCGGCATCGGC
>JANNEI010000463.1:0-5032 GCA_031378565.1 Burkholderiales bacterium | reverse complement strand
GCTGTGCAACGTGGCCGCCGTCTACCCGCTGGCGCGCCACGGCGGGCACGCCTACGGCAAGGAACTGCTGCGCAACCCGCTGATCGTCAGCACGCTGGCGGGCCTGCTCGGCAACCTGGCCGGCCTGCAATTGCCCGACGCTGTGTCCACCACCTTGCAACGCATCGGCCTGGCCGCCTTGCCACTCGGATTGATGGCCGTGGGGGCCGGGCTTCAACTCGGCGGATTGAAGACCGGGCGCGGACTGGCGGCCGCACTGCTGGGCATTCGCCACGCGGTGTTGCCGATGCTGGCGTTGGGGTTGACCGCGGTCCTGCATCTGCCACCTGCGCAGCGCACCATCGTGCTGGTGTTCGCCGCCTTGCCCACCGCGTCGACCGCCTACGTGCTGGCGACGCGGATGGGTGGCAACGGGCCGTATGTGGCCGGGCTGGTGACCGTGTCGACCCTGCTCGGCATGGTCAGCATTCCGTTCTGGCTGGCCATGCTGGCCGGCCTGCCTCAGTGAACGGCTGATTGCGCCAGAGCCCAGGCGATGTGCTCGCGCACCAGCGGGCTGGACGCATCGACACGGTCCTGCAAGGCCGCGCGAATCGCGGCATCGTCGCTGGCTCGCAACGCGTTGCCGAGGCCGATCGCAAGGTTGCGCTGCCAGCGCTCGAAGCCGATGCGGCGAATCGCGCTGCCTTCGGTGTGGCGCAAGAAATCGGCCTCGCTCCATTGCCAAAGTTGCAGCAGCGTGGCTTCGGTGAGCGGCTCGCGCGCATCGAAGTCGGGCAGTGTGGCGAGCTGTGCGTACTTGTTCCACGGGCACACCAGCTGGCAGTCGTCGCAGCCGTAGATGCGGTTGCCCATCAGCGGGCGCAACTCCACCGCAATCGGGCCGGGGTGCTCGATCGTCAGGTACGAAATGCAGCGCCGCGCATCCAGCGTGTAAGGCGCAACGATGGCCTGCGTCGGGCAAATGTCGATGCAGGCGCTGCAACTGCCGCAACTCGGTGCGGCGGCCGGGGTCAGCGGCAAGGCCAGGTCGACATAGATTTCGCCGAGGAAAAACATCGCTCCCGCGTCGCGGTGCAGCGCCAGCGTGTGCTTGCCGCGCCAGCCGATGCCGCTTTGCGTGGCCAGCGCCACCTCCATCACCGGGGCCGAATCGGTGAACACGCGGTGGCCGAAGGGGCCGATCGCTGCCGCCAATCGGTCGGCCAGCGTTTGCAGGCGCGCACGCAACACCTTGTGATAGTCGCGACCGCGTGCATAGACCGACACGGTGGCGGCACTGGGCTCGGCCAGCCGCTGCCATTCCACCGCCTGCCAGCCGTCGAGCGTGTCGGCCGGCAGGTAGTTCATGCGCGCGGTGATCACGCGCAGCGTGCCCGGCACCAACTCGGCCGGCCGCGTGCGCTTGCTGCCGTGCGCCGCCATGTAGGCCATGTCGCCATGAAAGCCGTTGTGCAGCCAGTCCAGCAAACCCGCTTCGGCTTCGGGCATGTTCACATCCGCCACACCGATCTGTGAAAATCCGAGCTCGCCTGCCCATGCCTGCAGTTGCAGCAGCAGCGCATCACCGTCCAGTTCCCGAGGTTGCGTCATTTGCCGATTCTAGAAACACGCACCGTCCATTGGGCCGACGAGGCCGCCTGCGCTGCCACGGCGCAGGCCATCGCGTCGAAGCCCGCCGTGCGCGGTGCCTTCATCGAGCTGCACGGCACGCTGGGCGCGGGCAAAACCACCTTCGCACGCCACCTGCTCGGCGCGCTGGGCGTGCAGGGCCGCGTCAAGAGCCCCACCTACGCGATCATGGAGCCTTACGAGCTGCCTGGCTTCGATGCGTGGCATTTCGATTTCTACCGCTTCAACGACCCGCAGGAATGGGAAGACGCCGGCTTTCGCGATGTGTTCGGCAGCGCCGGGTTGAAGCTGGTCGAGTGGCCCGAGAAAGCCGAGGGCTTGTTGCCTGTTGCCGATCTGTCGCTGGTGATCAGCTTCGATATCGCGTTCAGCAACGACGACCAGCGCGTCGCCACCTTCACCGCCCGCACCCCGCTGGGCGTGGCCTTGCTGCCATGACCGGCCTGCCGCGCCGCCGCGCGCTGCGCCAGCTGGGCTCGCTGGCCCTGCTGCTGGGCAGCGGCGAACTCGCCTTTGGTGCCAGCATCGTGGCGGTGCGGCTGTGGCCTGCGGCCGACTACACGCGGGTGACGATGGAGTCCGACGCGGCGCTGTCGGCCCGGCACTTCATCGCCGACAACCCGCCGCGCCTGGTGATCGACGTGGACGGGCTGGAGCTGAGCCCGGCGCTGCGCGAGCTGGTCGGCAAGGTGCGCGGCGACGACCCCTTCATCGCCGGCCTGCGGGTGGGCCAGAACCAGCCGCGCGTGGTGCGCATCGTGATCGACCTGAAGCAGCCGATCGCGCCGCAACTGTTCACGCTGACACCGGTGGCCGCGTACCAGCACCGCCTGGTGTTCGACCTGTACCCGACGCAGGAACGCGACCCGCTGCTGGCGCTGCTCCGCGAGCGCGACAGTTCCGAGCAAGCCGCCAAGGCAGTGCAGGACGCGCTGGGCGACTTCATCGGCAAGATCAAGCCAGCCGGCCCGATCGCCTCGGTGCCGGCTCCGGCTCCGGCCCCGGCCGCGGCCTCGGCGGGTGCGCCACCGGTGCTTGCAGCCGTTCCGCCAGCCAGCGCCGCGCCGCGCGGCAGCAAGGTCGATCGCCTGATCGTGGTGGCACTCGACCCCGGCCACGGCGGTGAAGACCCCGGTGCCGTCGGCCCGACCGGCCTGCGCGAGAAAGACGTGGTGCTGCAGGTGGCGCTGCAACTGCGCGAGCGCATCAACGCGCTGCCCGGCATGCGCGCCATGCTGACGCGCGAGGCCGACTACTTCGTGCCGCTGCACGAGCGCGTCCGCAAGGCGCGCCGCGTGCAGGCCGACCTGTTCGTGTCGATTCATGCGGACGCGTTTCTTACGCCGCAGGCGCGCGGGGCCTCGGTGTTTGCGCTGAGCCAGAACGGTGCCACCAGCAGCGCCGCACGCTGGATGGCCAACAAGGAAAACGCGGCCGACCTGGTGGGTGGCATGAACATGGCGAAAGACCCCGCCCTGGCGCGCGCGCTGCTCGACATGAGCACCACCGCGCAGATCAAGGACAGCCTCAAGCTGGGCAGCGAGGTGCTGGGCCAGATCGGCAAGGTCGGCCGCCTGCACAAGGCCAGCGTCGAGCAGGCCGGCTTCGCGGTATTGAAGGCACCCGACGTGCCGTCGATCCTGGTCGAGACGGCCTTCATCTCTAACCCCGAAGAAGAAGCCAGGCTGCGCGACCCGGTGTACCAGCAACAACTGGTGGATGCGCTGACCGCCGGCATCAAACGCTACTTCGCGAAGAACCCGCCGCTGGCGCGCAGCCGGCCGCTTTGACCCACACAAAAACCCACCCACACACAACAGGAACTGTCGATGCTGCACCCGCAAACCAAGGCCCTGCTCGCCTTCATCGAAGAGCGCGCCATCCCGCCGACGCACACGCTCAGCCCCGACGAGGCGCGGCGCGTTTATCGCGACCGGCGCGGCGCGCTGCAACCCAATCCGCCTGCGGTGGGCGAGGTGCGCGAACTGCTGGCGACCGGCCCCCACGGCAGCATTCCGCTGCGCCTGTACCGGCCGTTGACATCGGCCGGTGCGGCGGGCGAAGCGCTGCCCGTGCTGGTGTACTTTCACGGCGGCGGCTGGGTCATCGGCGACCTCGACACTCACGACACACTGTGCCGCGAGTTGGCCAACGCTGCGGGCTGCGCCGTGGTGGCCACCGACTACCGCATGGGCCCGGAGCACCGATTTCCGGCTGCCGTGGACGACTGCATCGCAGCCACCGACTGGGTGCGCCGCGAAGCGCGCGCGCTCGGCCTGGACGCCAGCCGGATGGCGGTCGGCGGTGACAGCGCCGGCGGCAACCTGGCGGCGGTGGTCGCGATTGCGGCGCGCGACGCCGGCATGCCGCTGGTGTTCCAGTTGCTGATCTACCCCGCCACCGACCAGCAGCGCGGCGCGCCGTCGCACAGCGTCAACGGGCAGGGCTACCTGCTGACCAGCGACACGATGAACTACTTCCACGACCACTACATCACCGACCCGGCGCACGACCTCGACTGGCGCGCCTCGCCGCTGCTGCACACCGACCACGCCAGGCTGCCGCCGGCCCTGGTGCTGACCGCCGGCTACGACCCGCTGCGCGATGAAGGCCTGTACTACGCGCAAGCCCTGTCCGACGCCGGCAACCGCGCCACCCACGTTTGCTTCGAGCGGCAGATCCACGGCTTCATCCTGATGGGCAGGGTGATCGACGAGGCGAATGCCGCGGTGGCGATGTGTGCCGACGAATTGCGCCGTGGTTTGGCGCGTGGCGCCGCATGAAGCGTCTGCGTGCAAGTCTGCTGAGCCTGATCGTCGGTGCCGCAACCGCACAAGCGCAAACCGCGCCCACGCCAACAGCGCCGCCCGGCGCGGCCACCTGCCCCGCCGGCCTGCCCGCTGAAACACGCTGCCTGACCGGGCAGGACAGCGTCGGCGCGTTCTACTGGATCGCCGTGCCCGCGCAGTGGAATCAGGTGCTGGTGCTGCACGCCCACGGCGGGCCTGAACTGGGCGACCCCAAGCCCGAGCGCAGCGCGGCCGACCTGACGCGCTGGGCCATCACCGTGCGCGCCGGCTACGCGTGGGCCGGCTCCACCTTTCGCCAGGGCGGGGTCGAAGTGCGCACCGCGGCCGAGGACACCGAGCGGCTGCGCCAGGTCTTCGTTCAGCACGTCGCCAAGCCGCGCCGCACGCTGTTGCACGGGCAGAGTTGGGGGGCCGGCGTGGCGGCCAAGGGGGCCGAGATGTTTGCGACTTCGCAGGACGGCCGCTCACCCTACGACGGCGTGCTGCTGACCAGTGGCGTGCTGGGCGGCGGCACGCAGTCGTACGATTTCAGGCTCGATCTGCGCGTGGTCTACCAGGCACTGTGCAACAACCACCCGCTGCCCGACGAA
>JANNEI010000449.1:0-7224 GCA_031378565.1 Burkholderiales bacterium | reverse complement strand
GCAGGTGCAGATGATGTTGCACGCCGAGGCGCTGCAGTTCGAGCAGGCGGCCGAGATCCGCAACCAGATCGGCGCGTTGTCTCGCGTGCTGCACCAGCAATCGGTGGAAGACAACACCGGCGTGACCACCAAGGACGCCGACATACTGGCCGTGAAAGTGCAGGGCGGTCGGGCTTGTGTGAACCTGGCGATGGTGCGCGGCGGGCGCCACCTGGGCGACCGGCCGTACTTCCCGACTCACGTGGAGGACGCGACGGTGCTGGCGGCCGAAGGACGCGACGACCCGAGCGCGCCGGCCTCGCCCGAAGTCGAGGTGCTGGAAGCCTTCATCGCGCAGCACTACCTCGACAGCGTGGTGCCGCCCTTGCTGGTGTTGAGCCACGCGGTCGACAAGGCCCTGATCGAAGCACTTTGCGAGCACAGCGGCATCAAGGTCACTGCGCAGCACCAACCTCGCGAGCCGCGCCGCGCCTGGCTGGACATGTGCATTCAAGGGGCCGACATCAAGCTGGCGCGGCTGCTGTCCGAGGAAGGTTCGCAGCAGGCCCGCACGCGGGCGCTGGTCGACGCGCTGGACCTGGCGGTGGACAACCTCGACAGCTTCCGCATCGAGTGTTTCGACATCAGCCACACCGCGGGCGAGGCGACGCAGGCGTCGTGCGTGGTGTTCGACTCGCACAAGATGCAAAGCGCCCAGTACCGCCGCTACAACATCGAAGGCATCACCGGCGGCGACGACTACGCCGCCATGCGCCAGGTGCTGACGCGCCGCTACGGCAAGCTGATGGCGGCAGCGCAACAGGGCGAGGCTGGAACGACTCACGCCAGGCTGCCCGACCTGGTGCTGGTGGATGGCGGCCGCGGCCAGGTCAGCATGGCGCGTGAGGTGTTCAGCGAACTGGGCATCGACCTCGGCCTGATCGCTGGCGTCGAAAAGGGCGAGGGACGCAAGGTCGGACTGGAGGAGTTGGTGTTTGCCGACGGCCGCGCGAAGGTCTACCTCGGCAAGGACTCCGCCGCCCTGATGCTGGTGGCGCAGATCCGCGACGAGGCGCACCGCTTCGCGATCACCGGCATGCGGGCGCGGCGCGCCAGCGTCCGCACCGGCGGCAGCAAGCTCGAAGAGGTGGCCGGCGTCGGCCCGAAAAAACGTGCCAAGCTGCTGCAGCGTTTCGGCGGTGTGCGCGGCGTGGGCAGCGCGAGCGTGGACGATCTCGTCACCGTGGACGGCATTTCAAGAGAACTGGCGGAGGAAATCTATCGTGCCTTGCATTGACCCGCGACACCTGTCGGCCCTTCTGGGCGCAAGCTTCATCGCCGGATGCTCGGCACCCGTCCCACCGACACCCGCGGCCGCGCCTGTTGCCCCGCCGACCGTTGTTGCGCCCCCGCGACCGGCACCAACGGTCCAGGGTGCGGTGCCGGTGCCGCAGCCGGTGCGCTTGCCGGCCCCGGGGGTCGTGCGCAACTGGAACGAGGTGCGCTTGCAGGCGGCTCGTCGCCTGGTGGCCGCGCACCCGCAAAGCACCTACATGGGCGAGGTGCCCGAACCGTTGCTGGCGATCCCGGTGCTGGAAATCGAGTTGAACGGCGACGGCAGCGTACGCCGCATCGACGTGTTGCGCGTGCCGTCGCAGGCAAAGGACACGGTGCAGATAGCGATGGAGGCCGTCAGGCGCGCGGCACCCTACGGCGATGTGTCGCGCCTGCCCAAGCCCTGGCACTTCACCGAGACCTTCCTGTTCGACGACGATCGCAAGTTCAAGCCCCGTACACTGGATCGCTAGCCGGTCTCATCGCCCTGCCAAACGCAGCACGCATCGCCCCCATGTTCTTCAACCTGCCGACCCTTCTGACCTGGGCGCGGATCGTCGCGATTCCGCTGGTGGTCGGCATTTTTTATGTCGATGTCGAGTGGCCGACGCGCAACCTGGTGGCCACGGTGCTGTTCATCGTCGTCGCGCTGACCGACTGGGCCGACGGCTACCTGGCGCGCCGCCTCAACATGACGTCGTCGTTCGGTGCCTTCCTCGACCCCGTCGCCGACAAGTTCCTGGTCTGTGCGGCCTTGCTGGTGCTCGTGCACCTGAACCGCCTGCACGCGCTGGTGGCGCTGGTCATCATCGGGCGAGAGATCGCGATTTCCGCGCTGCGTGAATGGATGGCGCAGATCGGTGCCTCGCGCAGCGTGGCGGTGCACATGCTGGGCAAGGTCAAGACCGTGGTGCAGATGGTGGCCATTCCGTTCCTGCTGTACCACGGCAGCCTGTTCGGCATCATCGACACGCGGGTGTGGGGCACGGTGCTGATCTACATCTCGGCCGTGCTGACCATCTGGTCGATGGTGTACTACCTGCAGAAGGCGCTGCCCGAAATCCGCGCCAAGGCGCGTTGACCGCCGCGCCCTCGCAAGGCACGTTTGCGCGAGCCATGCCGTGGTTGTTCGTGCTGATCTGGAGCACCGGGTTCATCGTGGCGCGGTTCGCCATGCCGCACGCGCCGCCGCTCACCTTCCTTTCGATTCGGTACGCGCTTTCGGCGCTGTGCTTCGCCGTGTGGGTCGGCGTGTCGGTCGGGGGGAAGCGCGCCGCCTGGCCGCACGGCCGGGCCCAGTGGCTGCATCTGGGCGTTGTCGGCGTGCTCATCCACGCCGGCTACCTGGGCGGCGTTTGGGCCGCCGTCAAGGCCGGCATCGGTGCCGGCACGGTGGCGCTGCTGGTCGGCCTGCAGCCGGTGCTGACCGCGCTGTGGTTGACGTTGAGCACATCCAGGGGCAGCGCGCACCGTGTCTCGCCGGCTCAGTGGGCCGGCCTGTCGCTGGGCCTGGTCGGCCTGATGCTCGTCGTGTGGCGCAAGCTGGACGCGGGTGAAGTGAACGCGCTGAATCTGGGCCTGGCGCTGTTCGCGTTGCTCAGCATCACCGTCGGAACGCTGTACCAGAAGCGCTTCGTCGCGCCTTGCGATGTGCGTACCGCCAGCCTGGTGCAACTGCTGTCCGCGCTGGCGGTCAGCTTGCCGCTGGCGCTGCTGGAGTCAGAGCCGGTGGCGTGGCACCCGCACCTCATCGGGGCGCTGCTCTGGTCGGTGCTGGGGCTCACGCTGGGTGGCAGTTCTTTGCTCTACCTGCTGATCCAGCGGGGTGCGGCAACGAAGGTGACCAGCCTGATGTTCCTCGTGCCGCCTTGCACCGCGGTGATGGCGTGGCTCATCTTCGGTGAGGTGCTGACCCCGCCGATGTTGCTGGGCATGGTGCTGACGGCGGTCGGCGTGGCGCTGGTCATTCGCTCACCGGTGCGCTGAGGGCGCGATGTTCGATTCGTACACGCCGCGTCGCTTCGTTGTCGAGGGTGCCGAGATTCACGCCAGGCTCGGTGGCACGGGTGGGCCGCCGCTGCTGTTGATGCACGGCCATCCGCAAACGCATGTCATGTGGCACGCCGTGGCCGATGCGCTGGCGGTACGCTTCCAGGTCGTCGCCATCGACCTGCGCGGCTACGGCGATTCGTCTCGCCCGGTCGCCGATGTGGAGCACATCGCGCACAGCAAGCGGCGCATGGCGGCTGACGCCGTGTCGGTGATGGCGCAGCTCGGCCACCTCCGATTCCAGGTGTGTGCGCACGACCGCGGCGCGCGCGTGGCCCATCGGCTGGCCAGCGACCACCCGCTGGCCGTCGAACGCCTGATGCTGCTCGACATCGCGCCCACGCTGGCGATGTACGAAGGCACCAGCAGCGCATTCGCGCGCGCCTACTGGCACTGGTTCTTTCTGATTCAACCGGCACCGCTGCCCGAACGGCTGCTCGAGCACGACCCGGTTTTCTACTTGCGCAGCGTGATGGGCAAGCGACACGCGGGGCTGGCTGCATTCGACCCGCAGGCGCTCGCCGAATACGAGCGTTGCATTTCGCAACCCGGCAGCATCTCGTCGATCTGCGAGGACTACCGGGCCTCGGCTTCCGTGGACCTGGTGCATGACCGCGCCGACCTTGGCGCAGGGCAGCCACTGGGCATGCCGCTGCGCGTGCTGTGGGCCCGACACGGGGTCATCGAGGAATGCTTCGACGCACTTTCGCTGTGGCGGCAGCGGGCCAGCGATGTCAGCGGACGCGCTGTCGACTGCGGCCACTACATCGCGGAAGAGCGCCCGTCCGAACTGCTGACCGAGATGCTTGCATTCTTCAGGCACTGACGCGGGCTGCGCGCCAGTCTGCCGAGGCGGTCGCAGATGCCGGACGGCGGCTGTTGAGGGGGTCGCTGGGTAAGCCCGAGGCTGCCGCTTGTCAAGCGAGTAAGCGCGCGTGACACCCTAGAAAGCGGGGGGTCGATTACGAATAGAATCCGCTTCCGCGCTTGACACCCGGGCGTCGCGCGGCTGTAATGAAATGGCCGCGTCGAGCCGCTCCACGCGGCCCCAAACCAACATCCCGATTCCCTGTAAGACACCTTTAAGAGGGGGTAATTTTGTGAACAAATCCGAACTGATCGAGCACATCGCCAAACACGCAGACATCTCTAAAGCTGCGGCGGCCCGTGCGCTGGAGGCCTTGATTGGCGGTGTGAAGTCGACCCTCAAGAAGAACAACAGCGTGTCGCTGGTGGGGTTCGGAACCTTCAGCGTCGGCAAGCGCGCAGCACGCGCCGGCCGCAACCCGCGCACCGGTGCCACGATCAAGATCAAGGCCGCCAAGGTGCCGAAGTTCCGGCCTGGCAAGGCCCTCAAGGACCACCTCAACTGATGGCGCGTCGCGGGTGCTTAGCTCAGTTGGTAGAGCGGCGCCCTTACAAGGCGTAGGTCGGGGGTTCGAGCCCCTCAGCACCCACCACCAGCGATCATTCTGCGCACCTTCCGCAGCCGGCCACGTCGGCTAGAATCAACCTCAGCGAAACCAGTGAAACCACAAAAAGGCGAACTTCGGTTCGCCTTTCTTGCGTTTGGACCCAGCGCCCGCAGTCCGGGTGCCACGCTTTGATCGACGAGGCTCTCTCCCATGTTTGATTTCTTCCGCAAGCACACGCGTGTGCTGCAGTTCGTGCTGGTGCTGCTGATCTTCCCGTCGTTCGTATTCTTCGGCATTCAGGGCTACGGCAAGTACACCGAGGGCGGCAACGCCACCGTCGCGAGCGTCGACGGCAGTGCGATCACCCAGCTCGAGTGGGATTCAGCGCACCGCGACCAGGTCGAGCGCATTCGCCGGCAGAACCCCGGGGCCGATGCGAAGCTGCTGGACAGCCCGGAGATCAAGCAAATGGCGCTCGACGGCATCGTGCGCGAACGAGTGATGCTGTCCGCAGCCGACAAGCTGAACCTCGTCACCACCGACGACCGGTTGCTGCGTCTGTTCAGCAGCGACCCCCAGTTCGCATTCCTGCGCAACCCCGACGGCAGCGTCAACAAGGACGTGCTGGCTGCGCAGGGCATGTCGTCCGAACTGTTCGCGCAGCGCCTGCGGCGAGACCTGTCTGTGCGCCAGGTGGTTCAAGGCATCGGAGGCTCCGGCTTTGCACCGGCCAACGTGACCGGTGCAGCGCTGGACGCGATGTTTCAGCAACGCGAGGTGCAGGTGCAGCGCTTCGACGCAAAGGACTATCTGGCCAAGGTCAACCCCAGCGACGCCGATATCGAGTCGTACTACAAGAACCCGACGCACGCCGCGCAGTTCCAGGCACCCGAGCAGGCCAGTGTCGAGTACGTCGTGCTGGACATCGACGCGATGAAGAAAGGCATTTCGATCGCCGAAGACGACCTGCGCAAGTACTACACCGAGAACGCCAAGCGCTACACCTCGCCCGAAGAGCGGCGTGCCAGCCACATCCTGATCAAGGCCGACAAGGCGGCACCTGCGGCCGAGCGCGACAAGGCGAGGGCGAAAGCGGAGGCCCTGCTCGCGCAACTGAGCAAGACCCCGGCCGCCTTCGCCGAAACCGCCCGCAAGAACTCTGACGACCCGGGTTCTGCAGCCCAGGGCGGCGACCTCGACTTCTTTGGCCGCGGCGCGATGGTCAAGCCGTTCGACGAGAGCGCGTTTTCGCTCAAGCCAGGCCAGATGAGCGGGGTGGTCGAAAGTGATTTCGGCTACCACATCATCCAGCTGACCGCGGTGCGTGGCGGCGAGACGAAGAGCTTCGAGGCGGTGCGCCCAGAACTGGAAGACGAGGTGCGCAAGCAACTGGCACAGAAGAAGTTTTCCGAGGCAGCGGTCGAGTTCACGAACATGGTCTACGAGCAGTCCGACAGCCTGAAGCCGGTGCTCGACAAGTTCAAGCTCGAACTGAAGAAGGCCGACGGCGTCGCGCGCACTCCCGTGCCGGGTGCCAGCGGACCGCTGGTCAATCCGAAGTTCCTCGAAGCGCTTTTCGGCAACGATGCGATTCGCAACAAGCGCAACACCGACGCTGTCGAAACCGCGCCGAGCCAGTTGGTGTCCGGGCGCATCGTTCGGTACGCCCCGGCGCGACTGCTGCCTTTGGCCGACGTGTCTGCGAAGGTGCGTGAACGTGTGCTGGCGACGCAGGCGGCGACTGCCGCACGCAAGGACGGCGAAGCCCGACTGGCCGCGTTGAAGCTGGCACCTCAAACAGCCCTGCCGGGCGATGCGATCGTGGTGTCGCGCGCTCAGCCCAGGGATCTGCCGCGCCCGGTTCTCGATGCCGTTCTGCGTGCACCGTCTGGCACCTTGCCGGCCTTCGTCGGGGTCGACCTCGGTGAACAGGGTTACACCGTGACGAAGCTGGTCAAGGTGCTCGGCCGCGATCCGGTGGCGTCCGACCTGGCGCAGGCGCAAACCCAGTATCTCCAGGCGTGGGCCGGCGCGGAAACGCAGGCTTACTACACTGCGCTGAAGAGTCGCTTCAAGGTGGACGTCAAAGCGATGGCCGCCGCAGCGAGTTCGGCGGCAAACTAGCGTCCTCCCGCGGTCAAGGCACCGCGCGGCGCGCGTGGTGATCACCTATAATCGATCCTCTGCGGTGGCTGTAGCTCAGTTGGTAGAGTCCAGGATTGTGATTCCTGTTGTCGTGGGTTCGAGCCCCATCAGCCACCCCATCCGACGCACTTCATACAACGGCCTTTCGGGGCCGTTGTCGTTGCCGGACCGGCCGCGCTCTTGATACCGGCTTGGCGAACCGCTCAGCTGCTGACCTCCCTGATGGCTGCCGTGGTGTTCACGGCATGGGCGGCGATCTGCTCGTGGTTCATCGCAATCACCTGCAGCGGATACGTGCCGG
>JANNEI010000431.1:0-5840 GCA_031378565.1 Burkholderiales bacterium | reverse complement strand
GAACCGGCTGTCCGTGGCGAAGCGGTTCGGTGCCACCGCCACCGTCGACAGCAGCCACGGCGACGCCGCGCAGCAGGTGATGAAGCTGACCGGCGGGCGCGGCGTGGACACGGCCATCGAGGCGGTCGGCATCCCCGCCACCTTCACGCTGTGCGAGGACATCGTGGCAGCGGGCGGCACCATTGCCAACGTCGGCGTGCACGGCTGCAAGGTCGATCTGCACCTGGAGCGGCTGTGGTCGCACAACGTGACGATCACCACCCGGCTGGTCGACACGGTGTCGATCCCGCTGCTGCTCAAGACCGTGCAGTCCAAACGCATTGACGCCGCGCAATTGATCACGCACCGCTTCAAGCTGGCCGACATCGCGCAGGCCTACGACACCTTCAGCCGGGCCGCCGACACGCGCGCCCTGAAGGTGATCATCGAAGCATGAGGACGCCATGGCCATGACATCTCGGCGCGCGATCTGCACGGGAGCCGCCACGTGAAAATTCTGCTTGCGGTCGATGGCTCCGAGCCGGCGCTGCACGCCGTGCGCCATGCCTTGCAGCTGCATCGTGCAGGCCTGCAAGCCGACTTTCTGCTGGCCAATGTTCAGGAACCCACCTTCATCCATGAAATGGTGCTGGCCCCCGATGCCGAGGTGCTCGACCCGCCCGACAACTCCGTGGGCATGCTGGCGTTGCAAGCTGCCGAAGCGCTGTTTGCCGCGGCGGGCGTTCCGTTCACGTGCGAGATCCGGTCGGGCGACCCGGCGTTGACGTTGCTCGAACTGGCATCGCACCGCGAATGCGCGGCCATCGTCATGGGGGCTCGCGGCATGGGCGCATTGCGCAGCGCGCTCCTCGGCTCGGTGTCCACCGCCGTGCTGCGCGAATCACCGCTGCCGGTGACCATCGTCAAGCACGCCACCGAAGAGTCGCCGTCGAGGGCAGCGGCGCAGAGCGGCTGATCTACACCCAGTCCGCAGCGGTCAAGCGAGACAACTTTCACCGCCAAGTCGCAAAGAACGCGAAGTTCGCAAAGAGACAGCACAAAGACGGATTGCAGGCCCGCCTTCCATTTCCTTAGCGTCCTTAGCGTCCTTTGCGCCTTCGCGGTAAAAAAAATGCGACACCCCAAACCACTCGATCGTCATCAGAGCATTTTCAGCTGTGCTTTCGCCGCGCAAGCCAGTCAGCAGCAGCCCTGCATCACGTGAGGCACCAGGCCGCGAAGCGCTGCCACAAGCCGTGCGTCAGCGCCCAGCCCGAAGCCAGCACCAGGCCGCCGCCGGCAACACGAAAACCGAGCGTCGCGAGTGTCGCCAACCGGGCCGGCGACGCGGCGCTGCCGCGTACTTGCTGCCAGCGCGCCCAGGCCCACGGCGCAAGCGCCAGCCCCGGCATCGAGCCGATCGCGAAGCCCGCCATCACGAGCGCCCCGCCCGGCGCGCTGCTGGCCAGCGCGGACAACAACAACGCACCCTGCAATGCGCCACACGGCCAGGCCACCCACGCCAGACCCGCCAGCCCTGAGCGCAACGGTCGGCTGCGGGGCCGCACAACGCGCATCGGCACCGCGCCGCCGCGCTTCATCCAGTCGGGCTGGCGACCGGTGGCGAGCCACCAGACCCCCAGCGCGAGGACGGCCAGGTGCAGCAGCGTCCACAGCGGGCGCAGCGCGGGCGCGGCCTGGCTCCAGGCACCGAGCAGGGCCACGCTGCTGGCGGCCACCGCGCCGCCGGCCATGTAGCCGAGCAGGCGCCCGAAGTGAAAGCCGGCGGCGTTGCGGCTGCAGCCGCTGGTCAAGGCGGCGCACGGCGCGCCACACATGGCTGCGCAATGCGGCGATGCGGCCACGCCCATCGCCAGGCCGGCCAGGATCAGCGGCGCGTCCATCACCGGGGGCGCGAGCAGCCTGTGCGCGGCGCGTGGCGGGGGTGGCAGCGGCAGTGGCTGAGGTTGCCGGAACGCGTTCGGGTCACGGGCTCTCCCGGCCGAGCGTGTTCAGCTCATCAGACTCGATCGACAGCAATGTGGTCATCGCTGCGGCGGTCGAGATCACGCCCCAGAAGATCAGGAACGTGACGGTGTAGACGGCCTGCGTCGACCAGGTGATGGGCGGCCCGCCGAACCAGTGCAGGTCGGCGGGATCGAGCACCGCGAACACCAGCATCTCCAGCACCCCGGCCGCCATGAAGGCCGGCCAGAGGATTCGCAACGCGCGCTGTTTCATCACGGTGTTCGTCGACCGGCTGCGCTACGGTGCCGGTGTGGCCGCATGGTTGCGCGCCTGCATCGCGGGCGACGTGGGCGTGTTGGGCACGGCGGCGCGCTGGGGCGAATGCGGTACCACCACATCGGCATGCTGCAAGGCGGTGCTCAGCAGCATGAAGCTGGCGATCACCACCACGCCCAGGCCACCGACCACCAGCCACATCACGCCCACGCGCCACCACGGCAGCGGCGGGTTCGGTGCCAGCGGGTCGACTCGGTAAAGCGTTGTCATTCGACGTTCCTTTTTTCAGCGTGGCACCACGAAGGTGGACTTCTCGTTCACCTCGGCCACCGTGCGGCCGGCTTCCTGCAGCGCGATGCGAAAACGCATCGGGTGCGCGCCGCCGCCCAGCGCCTGCGCGGCCTGCGGCGTGATCTGCACCGCCACCGGCACCCAGCGGGCCTGCGTGGCACCGACCTCGACCGCCTGGCTGGAGGTGATGACGGCACCCTGCAGGCCGTCGACCTCGATGCGGAACTGCTGCGCCGCTTCGGTCGCATTCATCAGCTGGACGCGGTAGACGTTCTCGATGCGGCCGTCTTCGACCAGTCGCGCCAGCGCACCGCGGTCGCGCACCACATCGGCCTTGAACGGCGAACGCAACCACAGGCTGGCGATGAAGCCGATGACGATCAGCGCCAGCACACCGGTGTAGGCCAGCACACGCGGGCGCAGCACCCGCTTCCACATCTGCGCGGCGCTCCAGTGGCCTTCCATGCTGTTCTGCGTGTCGTAGCGGATCAGCCCGCGCGGGTAGCCCATCTTGTCCATCACGCCGTTGCAGACGTCGATGCAGGCGGTGCAGCCGATGCACTCGTATTGCAGGCCGTTGCGAATGTCGATGCCGGTCGGGCACACCTGCACGCACAGGGTGCAGTTGATGCAGTCGCCCTTGCCCACCGACGCCGGCTCGACCCCGCGCGGGCGCGAGCCGCGCGGCTCGCCGCGCTCGATGTCGTAGCTGATGATGAGCGTGTCGCGGTCGAACATCGCGCTCTGGAAGCGCGCGTACGGGCACATGTACTTGCACACTTGCTCGCGCATCCAGCCTGCGTTGCCGTAGGTTGCGAAGCCGTAGAACAGGCTCCAGAACAGCTCTGACGGGCCCAGGTTCAACGCCAGCGCATCGGCGGCCAGCGCGCGCGCCGGCGTGAAGTAGGCAACGAAGGTGAAGCCGGTCCACAACCCGATCGCCAGCCACACCGCGTGCTTGCCGCCGCGGCGCAGAAACTTCGACGCGCTCCAGGGCGCAGCGTCGAGCTTGATGCGGGCCTGGCGGTCGCCCTCGAAGCGGCGCTCGACCCACATGAATATCTCGGTGTAGACCGTCTGCGGGCAGGCGAAGCCGCACCACAGCCGCCCGGCCACGGCGGTGAACAAGAACAGCGCAAAGGCCGAGATGATGAGCAGCCCCGCGAGGTAGATCACGTCCTGCGGATAGAGCACCAGGTCGAAGATGTAGAAGCGCCGCGAGGCCAGGTCGAACAGCACCGCCTGCCGGCCGTTCCACGGCAGCCAGGGCAGGCCGTAGAACACCACCTGCGTCAGCCACACCAGCGCCCAGCGCCAGCCGGCGAACCAGCCGGTGACCGAGCGCATCTGGATCTTCGCCTCGCTCTGGTAGAGCGAAACCAACTCTGCCGACGACCCCTGCGCGGCGGTGATCGGGATGACTCGTTTCGGCGCTCCGACAGCCGGCATCGCGTTACCTGCTCGCTGCCAGGCTGCTCTGCGACAGATTCCACACGTAGGTGGCCAGCACGTGGATCTGCTCGGGCGTGAGGCGCCCGCCCTGCGCCGGCATCACGTTGGTCTTGCCCTGGGTGACCATCGCGACGATGGCCTCTTCACCCCAGCCGTGCAGCCAGACCTTGTCGGTCAGGTTCGGCGCGCCGAGGGCGGGGTTGCCCTTGCCGTCGATGCCATGGCACGCGCCGCAGGTGCCGAATTTGCTTTTTCCGCCGGCCGCGGCAATGGCGTTGTGCGGGCTGCCCGACAGGCTCAGCACGTACTGGGCAACGTTGCGCACATCCTCAGGCGTGCCCACCGCCGCAGCCATCGGCGGCATCATGCCCTGGCAGCCCAGCGTGATGCTTTCTTCGATCTTCTCGGGCGAGCCGCCGTGCAGCCTGTCGGTGTCGGTCAGGTTCGGGAAGCCCTTGCTGCCGCGCGCGTCCGACCCGTGGCAGGCGGCACAGTTGTTGATGAACAGGCGTTCGCCGATGGCCATTGCCCGCGGGTGGCGGCTCATCTCGGCGGCGGGCAAATCCTTGAATTCTGCGTAGACCTTCGCCATCGCCAGCGTGGCGGCTTGCTGCTCCGCCTCGAACTGGTTCTTGCTGGTCCAGCCGAACTGGCCCGGCACGCTGCCCAGGCCGGGATACACCGCCACATAGCCGAACGCGAACACGACCGTCAGCACGAACAGGATCGCCCACCATCGCGGCAGCGGGTTGTTCATCTCGACCAGGTCTTCGTCGAACACATGGCCGGTGCTGTTGTCGGCCGCCATCGGCTCGCGTTTGCTGGCGACCCACAGCAGCCACAGGCACGCCAACAAGCCCAGCACCGTGGTTGCAGCGACGAAGATCGACCAGCCGCCGTTGAAGAAATCGCTCATGTCCGAGACCTCTCGTCAGCCGGTTGCTGCGCGCCGGCCACCTCCACGAACGGCAACTGGGCGGCCTCGTCGAAGCGTGCCGCGTTGCGGCGCGCCCACACCCACGCCACGATGCCGATGAAGGCAATGAAGGACAGCACGGTGACCACGATTCGAAGGTCGTTCACGTCCACCGCGCCGTCCTCACTTCACCGCGGTGCCGAGCACCTGCAGATAAGCCACCATCGCATCCATCTCGGTCTTGCCGTCCAGCGTGGCCGCGGCTGCGGCGATCTCGGCGTCGGTGTAGGGAACGCCGACGAGACGCAGCCCCTTCATGCGCGGTGCCGCGTCGGCCGGGTCGAGCCGGGACGCCAGCAGCCACGGGTAGGCCGGCATGTTCGATTCGGGCACCAGGTCGCGCGGGTTGTTCATGTGGATGCGGTGCCACTCGTCGCTGTACTTGCCGCCCACGCGGTGCAGGTCGGGCCCGGTGCGCTTGCTGCCCCACTGGAACGGGTGGTCGTAGACGAATTCGCCCGCCATCGAGTAGTGGCCGTAGCGCAGCGTCTCGGCGTGCAGCGGGCGGATCATCTGCGAGTGGCAGTTGTAGCAACCCTCGCGCGTGTAGATGTCGCGCCCCGCGAGCTGCAGCGCGGTGTAGGGCTTCAGGCCCGGCACGGCTTCGGTGGTGGAGCGCTGGAAGTACAGCGGCACGATCTCGACGATGCCGCCCACCGCCACCACCAGCAGGATCAGCACGATCATCAGAAAGTTGCTCGTCTCGATCTTCTCGTGCGAGAAACGGGCGGGTTTGTCCGAGGGATTGGCCATGCTTTGAAGCTCCGGAAACTCAGCCCGTCAGGCGGCGCTGGGCAAGCCGCCGGGTGCGATGTGCGGTGTCGCGAGATGCGGCGCGGGGATGCGCACCGGCAGGTACTTGCCGGCCTGAGCGGTCTTGATCACGTTCCAGACCATC
>JANNEI010000324.1:0-5251 GCA_031378565.1 Burkholderiales bacterium | reverse complement strand
CTTGAAGATGTGGTCGCTCTGGTGGGCCGCGGTGCTGCTCTTGGCGATGTGGTCGTCGCCGGCAATCGCGATCACGCCGCCGTGCTTCGCGGTGCCCGCCATGTTGGCGTGCTTGAACACGTCGGAGCAGCGGTCCACGCCAGGCCCCTTGCCGTACCAGATGCCGAACACGCCGTCGAACTTGCGCGTCTGCGGATAGAGGTCGATCTGCTGCGTGCCCCACAGCGCGGTGGCCGCCAGCTCTTCGTTCACGCCCGGCTGGAACACGATGTTCTGCGCCGCCAGGTGTTTTTTCGCGGCCCACAACGCCTGGTCGTAGCCGCCCAGCGGCGAGCCGCGGTAGCCGCTGATGAAGCCGGCGGTGTTCAGGCCGTTGAAGGCATCGCGCTTGCGTTGCAGCATCGGCAGCCGCACCAGCGCCTGCGTGCCGCTCATGAAGGCGCGGCCGTTTTCCAGGCTGTACTTGTCGTCGAGCGTGACGACTTCGAGCGCCTTGCGGATGGATTCGGGCAGCGGTGCGTTCATGGGCGGGTCTCCTGGAGGGCGGGGCGCGAAGCAGCGCGCTCAGCGATGGCCGCAGTTTATGGATTCGCTCCGTGCATGTCCTTTCTTTCTTTGCCTTGAATTTGGGGCGCAGAGCAATAATCTTTCTTTCCTGCGGTCATTGAATTAAAGATCATGCTAAAAACATCGAATTCAGGGAAAACCAACGTCGCGCCGCCCGTGTCGGGCGAAATCCATGCGGCCTCGCTCGACCGCTACGACGTGGCCATCCTGCGCGAGCTTCAGCAAGACGCCCGCCTGTCCAACACCGAACTGGCGTCGCGCATCGGGCTGTCGGCTGCGCCCACCTGGCGGCGCGTCAAGTGGCTGGAGGAGCAGGGCTACATCACCGGCTACCGCGCCGAGATCGACCGCCGCAAGATCGGCCTGGGCGTGCTGGCCTTCGTGCGGGTGGACGCCGAGCGCAACACCGGTGAAGCCACGCGGGTGCTCGAAGAAGCGATTCGTTCGCTGCCCGAGGTGATCGCCTGCCACTACATCTCGGGCACCGGCACCTTCGAGCTGCAGGTGATGGTCACCGACCTTGAAGCCTTCTCGCAGTTCTCGATCAAGACCTTGCTCAACCTGCCCAACGTGAAGGACATTCACACCAGCTTTTCGCTCGGCGAAGTGAAGGCCGGGGGTGCGCTGCCGCTCAACCACCTCGGCGCTGCGGTGGGCGTGCCGACGTCGCCGATCAGGCCCGGCGATAAGATCGGCCGCCCCCTTGCCCAGCCTCAGAAGCGCTGACCGACATGCCCGTTTCCGCAGTTGATTCGCCCGTCCACGAACCGCGCCTGTGGCGCGACGGCGAATGGACCGCCACCGTGATCAAAAACGAGGACGACGAGGGCTGGGCGGTGGCGATGACCAAGCGAGGTGAAGCCGAGCCCGCGCTGGTCGGCCCGTGGACCATGGGCCGCGACAAGAAGAACCCGAAGCCGCTCGACGTGTCGGCCTTCAACACGCTGGTGAAAACCGCGGCCGAGGTGCTGCGCCGGCACGAGCAGCAATTGCATGCGTCGCTGCACCGAAGCGTGGTGGTGACGGCACCGTCGGGTCGCGTCAGCGTGACACTGGACATCGTGCCCGACGAAGACGATGCCTACGCGATGCTGCGTGCTCAGGCCGCCGATGGGTCGGTGCTGGCCGAGGTGCGCGTGGTGCCGAATTTCAGGTTGACCGCGGCCAGCGCGCTGGCCTGGATCGAGAACGACTTCCGCAAGCCGGCTTGACTCCCTCCCCCTTCAAGGGGGAGGGCTGGGGAGGGGGTGAGATCCCCGTACACCCGCCGGTTTGCGGACACCGTCTCACTGCCACCCTTTCACCCCCATCCCGGCCTTCCCCCTTCAAGGGGAAGGAGTGCTCAATCCACGCTGATCCCGACCTTCCTGATGATCTCGCCCCACTGCCGACCTTCGCTGTCGATGAAGGCCTTGAACTCGGCCGGCGTGCCGCCGCCGACGATCAAGCCCTGCTTCGCGAAGGCCTCGCGCACCGCGGGGTCCTTCAATACCGCGTTGACATCGGCGTTGATGCGCGCCACCACGTCGGCAGGCGTGCCCGCGGGGGCAAACAGGCCGTTCCAGGCCAGCGCCTCGAAGCCGGGGTAGCCCGACTCGGCCACGGTGGCCAGGTTCTTCATGCCGTCGCTGCGCTGGGCGCTGGTGGCGGCGATCAGCTTGATGCGCCCGCCCTGGATCAACGGCAACAGCGCCGGCGCCACCGTGAACAGCAGCTGCGTTTCACCGGCGGCCAGCGAGGTGGCGGCCGGCGGCGAGCCGGCATACGGCACATGCACCGCGTCGAAGCCGGCCAGCGTCTTGAACAACTCCATCGTCAGGTGCGACGAACTGCCGTTGCCGACCGAGCCGTAGCTCAGCTTGCTGCCCTGCGCCTTGGCCCAGGCCACCAGTTCGGGCAGGGTGTTGGCCGGGTTGCCGGCGGCCACCGCCAGCACGTTCGGCTGCGAGGTGGTCAGCACGATCGACAGCAGATCGCGCGCCGGGCTGTACGGCATCTTCTTGTACATGAACGGCCCGAACGCAATCGGCCCGTTGAAGCCGATGCCCAGCGTGTGGCCGTCGGGCGCGGCCTTGGCCACCGCGTCCATGCCCAGCATGCCGCCGGCACCGGCCTTGTTCTCGACCACCAGCGGCTGCTTCCAGCGATCCTTCAGCTTGTCGCCCAGCGTGCGCACGATGATGTCGAGCGAGCTGCCGGCCGGTGCCGGCACCACCACGCGCACCGGTCGGTCGGGCCACGCCGGGGTGGTCTGCGCGATCGCGCTTGTGCCGAGCGCGCAGGCCAGCAGAAAAACATTCAGTGTCTTCATCCAGTTTCCTTTCGGGTGCGATGCGGTGAAATGCATCGCGGCGGCCGCAAGGTCATGCCGGCTGCTTGCGGCGGATGATCGAGGCGCGCTTGGCGTCCTCAGGATACTGGAACTGAATCTCGCCCTTGCGCCACACGCCGAGCCAGATCATGTTGCGCGTGAAGGCGTCGTGGTCGGTGGCCGAGAACGGCTTGTCGTGCGTGGTGACGACGCCCGAATAGGGCCGCTCCAGGTTTTCCAGCGCCGCTTTCAGCGCGCCGCCCGAGGTGTCGCCGCGGGTCTGGAACATCACCCGCAGCATCAGTTGAACCGCGTCGTAGCTTTGCGCTGCGGCCATCAGCGAGCCGATCGCCTGCTGACCCGAGTGGCGGCGCAGCCGGGCGATGAAGGACGAGCGGCGTTCGTTCGACAAATCCTGAATGATGGTCTGCACCATGATCGCGCCTTCGGCCGCGCTGCCCGCCTTGTCCGACACGGTGCGGAACGACAGCGGCCACGGTCCGTACAGCGGGCCGGTGAATCGGCTCTCGGTGCGCGCCTGCGCCAGCACCGCCATTTCGGGCCCGACCGAATAGCCCACGATCACCTCGGCACCGGCAGCGCGGGCGTCCGCCACTTCCTGCGCCAGCGACTTCACGCCGAGATCGAAGCGCGCGGTGTAGACCGGCTTCAGCTTGCGCTCGGCCATGAACTTCAGCACGTCGTTGAAACCACCTTCGCCGTAGCCGGTCTTGTCGGCCATCAGCGCGACTCGACTGAAGCCGCGCCGCACGATGTCCTCGACCAGAAAGTCGGCCTGCAGCGTGTCGCGTGCCGACAACCTGAACACGTAGCTGCTGGCGGCCGGGTACTTGGCGGTGACGGCCGAGCCTGTGGCCACCGGCACCAGCAGCAGGTGCTTGTTGTCCTGGAACACCTCCAGGGATTTCATCGCGACGCCGGTGTTGCAGAAGCCGATCGTGAAATCGACCTTCTCTTTCAGCACCAGGTCTTCCGCCACCTTGCGGCCTTCGTCGGGGTTGGCCTTGTCGTCGCGCAGCACCAGTTCGATCGGTCGGCCCAGGTAGCCGCCGACTTCGTTCATCTCCCTGGCGGCCAGCTCGGCCCCCAGGCGCGCGCTGTTGCCGAAGTCCTGCGAGCCGCCGGTGAACGGGCAGATGAAGCCGATTCGCACCGGCCGAGCGCCGGGCGCGCTGGCCTGCGACCAGGCCTGGCCGGGCAGCGAAATCGCGAAAAGTGCAAGCAGGCAGAAAGCAGGCTTGACCCGTGAAAACTTCATCAGCATGGCGACACCCCGGTTTGGTCCGGCGGCAGCATAGCGCCGGGTCGGCCTGCATGTGGCGTGAACTGCGCCCGGTGTGCCGCCGACATTTGCACAAAGTGCGGCAGATTTCGCGCTGCGCGCCGGTTCGTGCTCCGCCGCCGTCTGCCGGCTCGCTGCGCACGGTGCCACTTGCCGACCGGGTGGGCGCGTGCGTCACGTGGTAGCGTCGTCCTCAACAAAGAAGAGAGGAGACGTCCGATGCGCCTGCGACAGCTCTTCGACCACCCGGGTTTGCGCCGCATTCCTTCGTTCCTGCGCCACGTCGGCCCAGGCGTGGTGACCGGCGCGGCCGACGACGATCCGTCCGGCATCGCCACCTACACGCAGGCCGGCGCGCAGTTCGGCACCGGCGTGCTGTGGACGGTGTTCCTGACGCTGCCGTTCATGATCGGCATCCAGCTCGTCAGCGCGCGCATCGGGCGGCAGTCGGGGCAGGGCATCGCGGCCAACCTTCGCGTCCACACGCCCAAGCCGTTCCTGTACGCCATCGTGGCCCTGCTGCTGGTGGCCAACACGGTCAACATCGCGGCCGACATCGGTGCCATGGGCGAGGCCTTGCAGCTCGTCATGGGCGGCGGCGACCACTTTCATTCGGTGGCGTTCGGCGTGCTGACGCTGGCGCTGCAGGTGTTCGTTCCGTACCGGCGGCTGGCGCCCATCCTGAAGTGGTTGACGCTGAGCCTGTTCGTCTACGTGGCAGCCGCCTTCACGGTCAGCATCCCGTGGCCACAGGTGCTGCACGACCTGGTGCTGCCGCGCATCGTGCCCAGCCCGGCGTTCTGGATGATGATCGTCGCCATCCTGGGCACCACCATCTCGCCCTACCTGTTCTTCTGGCAGGCCGCACAGGAAGTCGAAGAGATGCGCCTGCACCGCATCACGGCCGGCCACGAGAGTGCCGCCACGCTGTTGCGCGCCAAGCGCCGCATGCGGCTGGACACGGTGGTCGGCATGGTGTTCTCGAACGGTGTCGCGTTCTTCGTGATGCTGACCGGCGCGCTGGTGCTGCATGCCGGCGGCGTGACCGATGTGCAGAGTGCGGCGCAGGC
>JANNEI010000278.1:0-5793 GCA_031378565.1 Burkholderiales bacterium | reverse complement strand
GTCGGTGGCCGACCGCGCCGGCATCGAGATTCGCTATCTCGGGCCCGAGGCCCTGGGCGCACTGGTGCAACGCGAGACGGCGTACTGGGGCCAGTTGATCAAGGCCAGGGACATCCGCGCCGACTGAGCGCCGCTGCCTGGCCACGCCCGTTTGCCCGCCACCCGAGGACGTCCACTTATGTCTCGCATCCACTTCCGTGTCGGCCAGATCGTGCCCAGCTCCAACACCACGATGGAGACCGAAATTCCGGCCATGCTGCGCGCGCGTGAAATCGAGTTGCCCGAGCGCTTCAGCTTCCATTCGGCGCGCATGCGCATGAAGCACGTGACGAAGGAAGCGCTCGTCAAGATGGACGCCGACAGTGACCGCTGCGCGCTCGAGTTGTCGGATGCGCGGGTCGACGTGCTGGGCTACGCCTGCCTGGTGGCCATCATGAGCATGGGCCGTGGCTACCACCGTGTGTCCGAAGCCCGGCTGCGCGCGCGCACCCTCGAAAACGAAGGCGCGGCACCGGTCGTCACCAGTGCCGGCGCGCTGGTCGAAGGCCTGCAGGCGCTTGGCGCGAAGAAGATCGCGTTGCTGGCCCCCTACATGAAACCGCTGACCGCACTGGTGGTCGACTACCTGGAACACGAGGGCATCGAAGTGCTCGACGCGATGTCGCTCGAAATCAGCGACAACCTCGAGGTCGGTGCCCGCGACCCGCGCGCTCCGCTCGAGATCAGCAAGCAGCTCAACACCGCGAACTGCGACGCCGTGGTCATCTCGGCTTGCGTGCAGATGCCCTCGCTCGCCTCGGTGCAGCCGGTGCAGGACCGGCTCGGTCTGCCGGTGGTGTCGTCGTCGGTGTGCACGACCTGGCGCATGCTGAAGGCGCTGGACCTGCGGGCCAGCGTGCCGAATGCAGGCGCGCTGCTGTCCGGCCGCTACTGACAACCGGCTGCGCACCCATGCTGCCTCCGCAAGACGCCTTGCACGGACTGCGCGTGCTCGAACTCGGCCAGCTGATTGCGGGCCCGTTTGCCGGCAAGACACTGGCCGACTTCGGTGCCGACGTGATCAAGATCGAGCCGGTGGCCGGCGGCGACCCACTGCGCGCCTGGCGGCTGCTGCGCGAGGGGACCTCGGTCTGGTGGGAGGTGCAATCGCGCAACAAGCGCTCGGTGGCGCTCGACCTGCGCACGGCCTCGGGGCAGGCGGCGGTGCGTGCACTGGCACGCGAGGCCGACGTGTTGATCGAGAACTTCAAGCCCGGCACGCTCGAAGGCTGGGGCCTCGGCTGGGACGCGCTGCATGCGGCCAACCCGAAGCTGATCATGCTGCGCATCAGCGGCTTCGGCCAGACCGGGCCCGACGCCGGCAAACCCGGCTTCGGTGTGCTGGGCGAGGCGATGGGTGGCTTGCGCCACCTCACGGCCGAGCCCGGCCGCGTACCGGTGCGCGTGGGCGTGAGCATCGGCGACACACTGGCCGCGCTGCACGGCGTGATCGGCGTGCTGACCGCGCTGCGCCATCGCGAAGTGAACGGCGGCGAGGGCCAGATGATCGACGTGGCGCTGTACGAGAGCGTCTTCAACGTGATGGAAAGCCTGCTGCCCGAATACGATGCTTTCGGCACCGTGCGCGGCGCGGCCGGCAGTGCGCTGCCCGGCATCGCCCCCAGCAATGCCTATCGCTGCGCCGGTGCCGACTACGTGCTGGTGGCGGGCAACGGCGACAGCATCTTTCGAAGGCTGATGCAGGCCATCGGCCGCACCGATCTGGCCGACGACCCGGACCTGGCGCGCAACGACGGCCGCGTGGCCCGCGTGGCGGAGATCGACGCGGCCATCGAAGCGTGGACGCGCAGCCGCCCGCTCGACACAGTGATCGCCGCGCTCGAGGTTGCGGCCGTGCCGGTGGGCCGCATCTACTCGGTGGCCGACATCGCCACAGACCCGCAATACCTGGCCCGCGACATGATCGTGCAGACGCGCGACGCCGACGGCCGGCCGCTCAAGGTGCCGGGCATCGTGCCCAAGCTCGGTGCCACGCCGGGCCGGCTGCGCACGCCGGCACCGCGCCTGGGCGAGCACAACGACAGCGTGCTGGGCCAGACCGGCTGGCCCGGGCGCGCAGCCAACGACGACCGCATGCCATGACCACCCCCGTGCCACCCCGCATTGCCCTGCATGAAGTGGCCCCGCGCGACGGGCTGCAGATGGAGGGTGTCTTCGTGCCCACCGACGCCAAGGTGGCCTGGATCGATCAGCTGTCAATGCTTGGCTACGCCAAGATCGAGGTCACGTCGTTCGTCTCGCCGGCTGCCATTCCGGCGCTTCGCGATGCCGAGGAAGTGATGCGCCGCATCCGCCGCGAACCAGGCGTCGAGTACACGGCCCTGGTGCCCAACGTGCGCGGTGCCGATCGCGCCATCGACGGGCAGGCCGACGAATTCAACCTCGTCATGTCGGCCAGCGCCACGCACAACCTGGCCAACCTGCGCATGACGCAGGCGCAGAGTTTTCGCACGCTCTGCGAGGTCACGCGGCTGGCGCAGGGCTGCGGCGTCGCGGTCAACGTGTCGCTGTCGTGCGCGTTCGGCTGCCCGATGGAAGGGCCGGTGCCGGCGGCGGCTGTGCTCGAGTGGATCGGCCGCTTCGCGGCGCTCGGCGTGCAGCGCATCACCTTGTGCGACACCACCGGCATGGCCGACCCGGCGCAGGTGCTGGCGCTGTGCCACGCCGTGCGCGCAGCGCATGCCGGCATCGCCTTCACGGCGCACTTCCACGACACGCGCGGTCTGGGCGGTGCCAACGTTTTCGCGGCGCTGCAGGCGGGCATCACGCGCTTCGACGCGTCGCTTGGCGGCATCGGCGGCTGCCCGTATGCGCCGGGGGCCAGCGGCAATGTCGCCACCGAAGACGTGGTGCACCTGCTGCAGTGCATGGGCCTGGATTGCGGCTTGACGGTCGAGGGCCTGGCCGGTGCTTCGGCGCAGCTTCGCGACCTGCTGGGCCATGCCCTGCCCAGCGCCGTGGGCCGCGCCGGCCCGCGCTGGCAGCAGCATGCGCCGCCGGCCGACCTCGAACAGATCCGCCAGCGCGCGCTGGCCCGCGACACGGCTTCGGCCTGACGACAGCGTTCCCCAGACAACACCCAGGAGACACCCATGGCCCGCTACGACATTCACCTGAACGGCCAGCGCCGGCGCGTCGACGCCGAGCCCGACAGCCCGCTGCTGTACGTGCTGCGCGACCAGCTCGAAATGAACGGCCCGAAATACGGCTGCGGCCTCGGCCAGTGCGGTGCCTGCACGGTGCACGTGGACGGCCAGGCAGTGCGCTCGTGCACCCTGCCGGTGTCCAGGCTGGGTGGCAGGCAGGTCACCACGCTGGAGGGCCTGGGCAGCACGGCCAAGCCGTCGCCGCTGCAGCAGGCCTTCATCGACGAGCAGGCCGCGCAGTGCGGCTACTGCATCAACGGCATGGTGATGCAGGCGGCCGATCTGCTGCGGCGCACACCCCGGCCCACCGAGCAGCAGATTCGCGAGGGCCTGGCGATGAACCTGTGCCGCTGCGGCACGCACCAGCGCATCGTGCGCGCGGTGCAGCGTGCGTCGGGCCAGCCCGTCACCGCGTGAAGGAGCAAGGCATGAACACCACCCGCAGAGACTTTCTTTCCCGCACCGCCGCCGGCTCGGGCGCGCTGGTCGTCGGCTTCGACTTCAACGCGGCAGCCCACGCCGCCAAGGCGCCGGTGCTGTCGCCGCCGAGGGCCGTGGCGAAGGACCTGGTCGAGAGCTTTGTCGCGATCGGGCCCGACGGCACCGTCACCGTGCACGTCGGCAAGGTCGATCTCGGCACCGGCACCCGCACCGCGCTGGCGCAGATGGCGGCCGACGAACTGGACATGGCCTTCGAGAAGGTCACGATGGTGATGGGCGACACCGCCACCACACCCGACCAGTGGATCACCGGTGCCAACCTCACCATCGCCCAGGGCGGCACCGAGATGCGCCGCGCCTGCGCCACTGCCCGTGCGGCCTTGCTGGAGCGGGCGTCGGCCAGGCTGGGCGCGCCAGTGGCCGACCTGGTGTCTGCGGATGGTGCCGTGCACCTGAAGGCCGACCCCGACAAACGCGTGACCTACGCCGCGCTGGTGGCCGAGCAGCCGGTGGCGATGAAGGTCGACGCCAAAGCCGTGATGAAGAAGGCGAGCGACTACCGGGTGGTCGGCAAGTCGATCCGGCGTGTCGACATCCCGGCCAAGCTGACGGGCGAATTTGCGTACATGCACGACTTCCGCCTGCCCGGCATGCTGCACGCCCGCGTGCTGCGGCCCGACGACCTGGGCGCGCCGCTGAAGGGCTTCGACGACAGCGCTGCGCGCAAGGTCGGCGGCTTCGTGCAGACCGTGCGCAAGGGCGACTTCCTGGCCGTGCTGGCCAAGACCGAGTGGGGTGCCATCAAAGCCATGCGCGCGATGAAGGTGCAGTGGGGCGAGGGCACTGGCTTGCCGGAGCAGGCCACGGTGTTCGACCACTGGCGCACGCGCCCGCTTGCCAAGCAAGAGGTCACGCAGAAGATCGGTGACGCCGAAACGGCGCTTGCCGCTGCGCCGCGCCGCGTGAAGGCGCGCTACGACTTCGCGGTGCAGACGCACGCGTCGCTCGGGCCTTCGTGCTCGGTCGCGCAGGTGAAGGACGGCCAGCTCACCGTGTGGTCGGCCTCGCAGGCCACGCATTCTTTGGTCGACGAGCTGTCGCCCATCGTCAGCCTGCCCAAGGACCGCATCCGCGTGCTGTACCTCGACGGCGCTGGCTGCTACGGCCGCAACGGCCATGAAGACGCCTCGGCCGATGCCGCGCTGATCGCGACGCTGACCGGCCACGCGGTGCGCGTGCAATGGATGCGTGCCGACGAAACGGCGCGCGCGCCCAAGAGCCCGCCGCGCTCGATGGATTTCGAGGCCGGGCTCGACGAGCAGGGCAACGTGGTGGCCTGGAACAGCGACTTCTGGATCGCGCTGAACCACATCGTGGCCTTCAAGCCGCTCGACTTTCCGCTGCTCGCGGCGGCCGAGACGGGACTGCCGAAGCCGGGCAACTGGGTCGGCTTTTTGTTCCAGAACTCCGGCATCGGCTACGCGCTGCCGAACGTGCGCGTAAACACGCGCCACGTGGAGCAGGCCTTCTTCCGCAGCGCGCACCTGCGCAGCCCGGGGCGGATCGAGAACAGCTACGCCAACGAGACCTTCATCGACGAGTTGGCCTTTGCTGCGCGTGTGGACCCGGCCGAGTACCGCCTGCGCGTGCTGAAGGACGCACGCGGCGTGGCAGTGTTGAACCAGGCATTGCAGCGCGCTGGCTGGCAGTCGCGGGTTGGCATCAATCCAGCTTCGGGCAGCGGCGACATCGCCAAGGGTCGAGGCGTGGCCTACCTGCGTTACAACAACACGACCACCTACGTCGCCGCCGTGGCCGAGGTGGCAGTGAACCGGAAGACCGGCGAGATCCGTGTCGAACGGGTCTGCGTGGCGCACGACTGCGGGCAGCTCATCAACCCCGACGGCACCGTCAACCAGGTGGAAGGCGGCGTCATCCAGACCGTCAGCCGCACGCTGCTGGAGCAGGTGCGCTGGGACCGCAGCAAGGTGCTTTCCACCGACTGGGCGAGCTACCCGATCCTGCGTCACGACCAGGTGCCGCGCGTCGAGGTCGACCTGATCGACCGGCCCGGCGAACCGAGCTGGGGTGCCGGCGAGCCGACGGCGTGCGCGATTCCGGCGGCCATTGGCAACGCGGTGTTCGA
>JANNEI010000261.1:0-2872 GCA_031378565.1 Burkholderiales bacterium | reverse complement strand
CGACCACCGGCGCGGCCGACACGTTGACGATTTACACCGAGGCCTACTCGCTGAACTCGCAGCTCTGACCCACACCCCGCGCACCACCAGGTGCGCGGCCTGACACCAGACCAGCGAGACACAGACCATGAGCTATTCACTCGACGACAACGGCGACCCCTACGGCGTGGACACCGCGCCCGTGCTGACCGACAGCGACCGCGGGGAGTGGGCGAAGATGACCGCCTACACGCCGGCACCGACCCGCGAGGCCGAGGGTGCCCCGTGGTGGCAAAACCTTGTGAGCTACGGCGTGTCGAAGGCGATCGACAACACGTTCCCCAACGAACCGCGCCGCATCCAGGGCAACACCCAACCCGGCAGCTTCGCCGGCCAGAACGGGCGCAGCTACGACCAGCGCGGCTCGCAGAACGCGCCGCCCATGGCATCGGTCGGCAACCTCGTTTCCAGCTTCGCCGGCATGTCGCCGCTGATGCTCGCCGGCATCGCCGCAGCACTGTTCTTCGCGTTCAAGAAGTGACCCCGTGGCTGGCATCCCGGGAGATCCAATCTCGTCGTTCGCCAGCTCGCTGGGCGGCGGCATCGGCAACGGCATCGGCGACGCGATCAGCGGGGGCAATGCACCGCTGCTCAGCAGCGCCAGCTCGGCCACGTACGGCACGACCATCGGCAACGATGGATGGGTGATCAACTTCGGCAGCGGCACGCAATGGGCAAGCCCGGTCAGCACCAGCTCGGCCAGCTACCCGCCTGACGCTCAGCCGAACCCGCTGACCGGCCTCGGGCCGCAGCAGGCGGGCTATGGCGGCGGGACGCTGGCCATGGTGGCCATCGCAGGCCTGCTTGCGTACAAGTTCTTCAAACGGGGCTGATGTGCTGACCATCCAGGACACCACCGACCGGGCCGCTGCGCTCAACCACCTGCGGCGCGCCGAACGGCACGCCGTCGACGGCGCGACCGCCGAACAGATGGCCGACGGTTGCCACGTGCTCGATGTGATCGAGCACGGCCGCATTGTCGGCGCGGTGGCCATCCAGATCGTCGGGCAGCAAGCGACCATCACCGGCGCAGGCAGCGACCGCGGCGAGTGCACCTATGAAGAACTGGACATGATCGAAGACGCGCTGCAGCGCCGCGGCGTCACGCACGTGACCATCAAAACCAAGCGGGCCGGACTGGTGCGACAGATGGCCCGGCGCGGCTACGGCATCACCGAGTGCAGCATGCAAAAGGGGCTCGGCCGTGGGCAGTAAATCCAGCACCAGCAACCCGACGACGACGACCAGCCAGGCGGACAACCGCGTGGCCGTCGGCAACGACGGTGCCAACATCGGCAGCTTCGGCACGTACAAGCGCAACAGCGACAACTCGTCAGCGTGGAACAGCGGCAACACCTCGAACAGCAACAACACGAATCAGACCTCGTTCGATGTGTACGACAGCAGCTCGCGCGACTACAGCGACCACAGCGTGAAGTCTTGGAGCGACGCGCGGGACTTTTCCAACCGCAGCACCAACAGCACCAGCTTTCAGGTCAACGACTCCAGCTCGCGCGACAACTCCGACCGGCGCACCTTCACCGACTCGCGCGACCTCAGCAATCGCAGCACCACCAGCAACAGCTTTCAGGTCAACGACTCCAGCTCGCGCGACAGCTCGGACCGGCGCACGTTCACCGACTCGCGCGACCTCAGCTCGTGGACCGACTCGCGCGACATGTCGAGCTACAGCTACACCGGCACCGACGGCGGCTCAGTGCAGATCGCGCAGTTCAATGCCGGCCTGCTGCAAGCGGTCAGCGAGAACCAGGGCGACACGGTGCGCGCGCTGGCACAGATGGGCGCGCGCGGCATCACCGACCAGGCGGCGGCAGCTACCAACCTGTTCGCGACCGGCAGCGCCGAGGCGACGAAAGCCTGGGGCCACACGGTGGACAAAAGCAGCGAGCTGATCGACCGCCTGCTGACCACCGCGCAGGGCACCATCACCGGCGCTCAGACCGTCGCACGCGATGCGATCAGCAGCTACCAGCCGACCGAGAACAAGACGGCCGGGACGATGCAGTACGCGCTGATCGCAGCGGCCGGCATCGCGGCAATTTTCATTCTCAAAAAGGCCTGAATCGTGGAACTGCTCACCATCAACCTTGCGGCAAACCAGACGCAGCAGTTCGCCAAAGCGGGCCGGTATTTCGAGATCATCGACAGCTTCTACGCCGTGCGCGTGGACTTCACCGGCGATCAGGGGCAGCAGACCGATTCAATGGTGAACGCGCTGTCGGGGCTGTACCTCGAAGACGCATTTTCAGGGTTCGCCATCGCCAACGGAGCGACCGCGCAGACCTTCACTTTTTGATCATGGAGAACGGTCGCGGCGGCTCACGCCGACAGCCTGGGCTTGTGTCCGTGGTGGACACCGCCAAAGCAGTGACGATCAGCGGCATTGCGTTCATGGTGCCGAACAACGTGGCTGCCGTTGCAGCGCAGTACGCGCGCTCGGGCATCTGGATTGCACCCGGCGCGACCAAGCGCGCCGTCGTCGAGCGCATCGAGTTCTCGACCACCGGCGCGGCCACCACGATGTCACTCAATGCGATCAGCGTCGCACCGGCGACGCTCGATTTTTTGATCCGCAACAAGGTCATGAACGGCTCAGCACCGACTGCCGTGCAGCGCGCGTTCGACACCGTGGGCTCGGGCTCGGGACTCACGGTGTACATCAAGGCCGGCAGCTCGGGCGTGTACGAACCCAAGAAGCCCTTGATCGTCACGCCGGGCAATGGCCTCGTCGTTTTCAACAATGCGATCAACACCGACCTAGTGACCGCGTTCGACATCACCGAAGAAGCGAACACGTGAAGCTCGCAAAGAC
>JANNEI010000250.1:0-1685 GCA_031378565.1 Burkholderiales bacterium | reverse complement strand
GCGCGGCACCGACCTGAAAACTGGCCTCAACAGCGCAACAGCCAGGTTCGATGTTCATGCAGTGCCCACCTCGATGCGGACAGTTCCGCCTGCGGTGGAGTGCAAACGGCGTGCCACAGTCGGCGGACGCCGCGCTGCGCTGCGTGGCGCAAGCGTCAACCCATCACGGCGCAGTCGCGTCCCCGGGTCTTGGCGCGGTACATCGCCTGGTCGGCGCGCTCGATGCACGCTTCGATCGCCTCGTCGTCGTCGCAGGCACTGAGCCCGGCCGAAAAGCTGACCTTCAGGTCGGTGGCGATGGCATCGAAGGTCAGCAACGCCAGATGCTGGCGCAGCCGCTCCACGCTGCGCATCGCGAACTCGGGCGTGGTGGCCGGCAGCATCAGCAAGAACTCCTCGCCGCCCCAGCGCGCCAGCACATCGGTGGCGCGCAGCACCTCACGGCTCGCTTTGGCAAAGGTCTTCAGCACGGTGTCGCCGGCCTGGTGGCCGTGGCTGTCGTTGATGCGCTTGAACAGGTCGATGTCGAGCAGCGCGATGGTCATCTTCTGCGGCTGGCGGCGCTGGCGCGCCTGCTCGGCCTGGACCAACCCGGTCATGTGGCGGCGGTTCACCAGGCCGGTCAGCTCGTCGAGCGTGGCGAGCTGGCCGATCTGCTCCAGTGCACGTTCGAGCGCCAGCTTCTGCGACTTCAAGCGTCCGCGCAGGGTGCCCATGCGCCCCGCCAGAACCCCCACGCATCCGAGCACGATGGCGGCAGATGCAAAGTGGAACCACTCGACCGTCGGCGGGAAGCGCGTCGGGTCGGTGCGGCTCTTCCACAGCATTACCCCGCCCAGCATCACCACCGCGAACACGGCCAGCCCACGCGACTGCGCCGGGCGAACCGCGAACATCGTGAATACCAGGATCAACACCAGCAACGGCATCACCACACCGCGCGCCAACCCGGTAACGGCGTAGGCACCGGCACAGATCAACAAGCCGAACGCGGCCTGCGGCAGCGTCAGCGAAGGGTCCGACACGAAACGCTCGTTGAAACCGCTGCGGATCGCCACATAGAACAAGAGCGCGCCCAGCAGGTAGATGCCGGACAACCAACGCGCCTCGCCGAAATCGATGAAGCCGAGCCGCACGCCGGCGTACAGCACACCCACGAACAGCCCATAGACAGCGAGCGCGAGCAGCGACTGCGACGCGCGCATGCGTTGACGTCCGGGCGGCCCGAGCACGATGTCGGCAATCACTGGCAGAAGCCTCGTATTCATTCGCAGTGATATCGACCGTGCAGTGCCACTCTTGAGCGCCGCGATCGCGGCTCAGCGCAGCAGGTCGCGCAGCATCATCGCCACGGCAGCGGCCATCAACGCCACCGCGCCCCAGCCGAGGAAGCGCGTCTTGCGGCGCACCGGCAGCGGGCCCATCACCTGCGGCTTCGCGGCCAGCAACATCATCGCGACCATGATCGGCACCGCCACCACGCCGTTGATGACGGCACTCCAGTACAGCGCCTTCATCGGATCGATGGGCGTGAAGTCGAGGCCGGTGCCGACGATGGTGGCGACGGCGATGATCGCGTAGAAGCCCTTCGCCTCGCGCCAGTGGCGCTCCAGTCCTTCGGGCCAGTCGAAGGCCTCGGCCACCGCATACGCCGCCGACGACGCCAGCACCGGCACCGCCAGCAG
>JANNEI010000249.1:0-2569 GCA_031378565.1 Burkholderiales bacterium | reverse complement strand
ATGGTCGACGCGATGCGCGACGCCACGCGCGGCCTGACGCTGCGCGAAATCATCGAACAGATGCTGCAGGCGAGCGGCCTGGTCGACTTCTACAAGGCCGACAGGGAAGGCCAGGACCGGATCGAGAACCTGGAAGAACTGGTCAACGCGGCCGAGGCCTTCGTGACGCAAGAGGGCTTCGGCAAGGACGCGGTGGCGATGCCGGTGGACGAGCATTCGCCGGCCTCGGCGCAGGCCGGCCGGGCCGAGTTCACCACCCCCGGTGCCGAGCCGGCCGACGGCCGCATCGCGCCCACTTTCCCCGACCTGACTCCCGACGCCGAGACTGGCGAAATCATGTCGCCGCTGGCCGCGTTTTTGACCCACGCGTCGCTGGAGGCGGGCGACAACCAGGCGCAAGCCGGGCAGGACGCGATCCAGCTGATGACGGTGCATTCGGCCAAGGGCCTGGAGTTCGATGCGGTCTTCATCACCGGGCTGGAAGAAGGCCTGTTCCCGCACGAGAACAGCGCGGCCGACCTGGACGGGCTGGAAGAAGAACGCCGGCTGATGTACGTTGCCATCACGCGTGCGCGCAAGCGGCTGTACCTCAGCTTCAGCCAGTCGCGCATGCTGCACGGGCAAACGCGTTACGGCGTGCGCAGCCGCTTTTTCGACGAGCTGCCCGAGGCCGCGCTGAAGTGGATCACGCCGCGCAACCAGGGCTTCGGCTCCGGCTTTGCACGTGATTACCAGGCCGCCTGGGCGCGCGGTTCAGGCCTGAATTCCATCGTCGGTGCGGGCGGAAATGGCGATACGGCGGCTCGGGTGCCGGCTTCCAAACCCGCATTCGGTGCCGGCCCCAAGACCGCCAGCCACGGCCTGCGATCCGGGCAGGGCGTGTTCCACAACAAGTTCGGTGAAGTCGTGATCGTCACGCTGGAAGGCAGCGGTGAAGACGCGCGCGCGCAGGTCAACTTCGGCCGCCACGGCATGAAGTGGCTGGCACTGTCGGTGGCCAAGCTGACGCCGGTGGATTGACGCCTCGTGCAGGAGCAGCCCGTTCAACTCGAAGTCCGCGGCGTGTCGAAGTCTTTTGCCGGCGTGGCCGCTCTGTCGGAGGTGTCGCTCGGCGTGCGCGCCGGTGAGGTGCATGCGCTGATCGGTGAAAACGGCGCCGGCAAGTCGACCCTCATCAACGTGATCAGCGGCGTTTTCGCTGCCGAAGCGGGGCAGTTGCGCTGGCGTGGCGAAGCAGTGACTTTTGCGTCGCCGAAAGACGCCGCACGCAGCGGCGTGGCGGTGGTGCACCAGGAACCGCAGTTGATTGCCAGCGTGACGGCGCTCGACAACCTGTTCATCGGCGCGCGCTTTCCGACGCGCCGCTTCACGCCGCTGATCGCGCGCGACGCCATGCGCCGCCAGGCCCGCGCGGCCTGCGACGCGCTGGGCGTGGTGCTGCCGCTCGACGCGCTGGTGGCCGAGTTGTCGGCCACGCAGCGCACCCAACTGGCGCTGGTTCGGTGCACCATGCGCGCGCCCGAATTGCTGATCCTCGACGAGCCCACCGCCGCGCTGACCAGCCTCGACGCGCAGCAACTGCTGGCGGTCGTGAACGCGCTGCGCCAGCGCGGCACGGCGGTGCTGTACGTGTCGCACCGGCTCGACGAGGTGTTGCAGATCGCCGACCGCATCACGGTGCTGCGCAACGGGTGCAGCGTGGCCACGCTGAAAGCGGCGGGGCAGACGCAGGCGTCGCTGGTCGAGGCGATGTCGGGCCAGCGCGCCAGCGAGCCGGTCGCTGCGCCGGCATCGACGAATCGCGGCGCGGTGTTGCTGGAAGCCGACCGGCTGTCCAGCACCGACGGCCGCGTGCGCGCCGTCAGCCTGGCGCTGCATGCCGGTGAATTGCTGGGCCTGTACGGCATGGCGGGCTCGGGCCGCACCGAGCTGCTGGAAATGCTGTTCGGCCTGCGACCGCGCGCGTTGGGCGAGCTGCGGGTGAGCGGGCTGGCGGTCGGCCGCAGCAGCCCGCGCGACGCTGCCCGGCGCGGCATGGTGCTGATCCCGGAAGACCGCCGCCACCACGCCCTGGTGCTGGGCATGCGCTTGCGCGAGAACTTGAGCCTGCCCTTCCTGCACCGCTTCGCGCGCGGCGGCTGGCTGAACCGCAAGCGCGAGCGGGCGCACGCCGTCGACGCGATGCGAGCGATGGACATCAAGGCCACCGGCCCCGAGCAGACGGTGGCCGAGCTGAGCGGCGGCAACCAGCAGAAGCTGGTGTTCGCGCGCGCGTTGGCCATGCAGCCCCGAATCCTGTTGTGCGACGAGCCCACGCAGGCGGTCGACGTGGGCACGCGCCGCGCGATCCACCAGTTGCTGCGGCGGCACTGCGACGGCGGCGGCGCCGCGCTGGTGGTCAGCTCCGACCTCGACGAAATGCTCGCGCTGGCCGACCGCATCGTCGTGCTGCGCGAAGGCCGCAGCGTGGCCACGTTGAACGGGTCCGGCCTGTCGGCGCAGGAGGTGCTGCACTGGTGCTTCGCGGCCGTGCCCGAGGCGGCGGCTGCATGAGCCCGCCGGGCCGCCC
>JANNEI010000243.1:0-10473 GCA_031378565.1 Burkholderiales bacterium | reverse complement strand
GCTCTTGTTCGATGTGGCGCTGAAACACCCAGCCCGAGACGAGGGCGAACAGCAGCAGCACCGCCACCACGGTCAGGTAGATGCGCAGGGTCAGCGTCTTCATTTCGTCGGCGGGTCAGCGCGCGTCATCGGCGTCCTGCTTGCGGGCGAACACATAGCCCGCGCCGCGCACCGTCAGCACGCGGCGCGGGTTCTTCGGGTCTTCCTCGATCAACGCGCGGATGCGCGAGATGTGCACGTCGATCGAGCGATCGAACGCCTCCAGCGGGTGGCCCTTCAGCGAGTCCATGATCTGGTCGCGCGACAGCACGCGCCCCGGGCTTTGCGCCAGCACCACCAGCAGGTCGAACTGGTGGCTGGTGAGGTCGCAGGGCTTGCCGTCCAATCGGGCCACGCGCTCGCCCAGGTCGATCTCCAACCGGCCGAAGCGCAGCGTTTCATCACCGCTGGTCTGCGGCGCGGCGCGGCGCAGCAGCGCCTTCACACGCGCCAGCAGTTCACGCGGCTCGAACGGCTTGGGAAGGTAGTCGTCGGCCCCCAATTCGAGGCCGACGATGCGGTCCAGCGGCTCGCCGCGCGCGGTCAGCATCAACAGCGGCAAGTGGCGGGTGCGCGGGCTGGCGCGCAGTTCGCGGCACAGGTCCAGGCCGTCTCCGTCGGGCAGCATCAGGTCGAGCACCAGCGCGTCGAAGCCAGCCGCGGCCAGCCGCTCACGCCCGCTGGCCAGCGTGCCGGCGTGGTCCACCTCGAAGCCGGCGGCGCGCAGGTAGTCGCCCACCATCGCGGCCAGTCGGGCGTCGTCGTCAATCAGCAGCAGGCGAGAGGTCATGGCGGGACGCTTGTCAACGTGATCGACGATTGAACACCAAAAAGCGCCCGGCAGCGCAGGGCTGCCGGGCGCGAGGGGCGCGAACAGATCAGGACTTCGGACGCTCACGCTCGCCGCGCTGCATGCGCTCGCGCATCATGTCGCCGCGCTGCTTCATCCGCTCGCCCAGCTTCGTGCGCTGCTCTGGCGTGAGCACCTTGCTCGCGTCCAGCATGGCCTGAAGCGAACGGCGGCTCATCTGGTCGACCTGCGCCAGCGCCTGCTGGCGCAACTGTTCCGCAGCCGCCGCGTCCACCGTCGGTGCAGTGAAGACCTGCATGCCCTTTTCACGCAGTGCGCGGCCGGCATCGCCTTGCGTTTTCAGGTCGGCCGCAGCAGCTTGCGCGATCTGCTTGATCTGGGTGCGCTGCGCATCGGTCGCGTTCAGTCCGTCCAGCAGGTGGTCCAGCATGCGGCCGATGCGCTCGGGCGGGCCGCCGAACATGCCTGATCCCATGCTGCCGTGGCCGCCGAACCCTTGGGACCAGGCCGAAAGCGCCAGCGTGCCGGTGACTGCCACCACGACCGCCACCAGGGTTCGCCTGAACCCGCGCATGCGGGGTCGGCCCGCATCGATCTTTGTTGAATTCACCATCACTCGCTCCTTGGAACATCGGGCACCGTGCCCGCGAATGAATGTTCGGCTTGCTGGGTGAATGCCGGGTGGCGGCGGGGTAAAGATGTGTGAAAAGGTTGCAGCGTCACGCGCTTGCGGACGGTTGCCCCTACAGTGAGCAGGCTAGGCAGAACGGCAACAGAACCCGCAGAATGAATGCTGATCGAGTCAGCCGGCCGAAAGGAAACAGCCCCGTGAACACAGGCATCAGCATCACGCGCTTCGCGGTCGGCGCGGTTGTCATCGCAGCCATCGGTGCCGCCCTTTTCCGGGTGACCACGGCCAATGACCGGGTTGCCGACCGGCGCAACACCGCGCGTGCCGTCTGCACCGCGTCGGGTGGCGACTGGGTGATGGCGCAGAAAACCGAAATGTGCGTCAAACGAGAGCTGGCGACGAAGGACTGAGCGGACGGCAAAAATCGCCCCACACCGCTGCCTCGAAGGGCAAGAAAAAAAGCCGCTTGAAGCGGCTTTTTACCTATGGTGGAGAGGGTGGGATTCGAACCCACGGTACCTTGCGGTACGCCTGATTTCGAGTCAGGTACATTCGGCCACTCTGCCACCTCTCCAGGCTCTGTTTCGACCTTCGGCGGGCCAGCACCGAGCGGCAGATTCTAGCGCAGCGAATCAAGCCACCAGGTCAACGACCAGACCCTCAAGCCGCGAGTCGCTCAGGCGCGTGGACCAGCGCCGGCCTGGCAGCAACGGCCAGGCATCGGTCAGCGTGCCGGTGGTTACGACATCGCCGGGATGGATGGCCCAACCGGGCGTTTGCCAAGCCATCGCATCGACCCACAGGCGCAGCGCATTCAGCGGCCCGTCGAGCACCACGCTGCCCTTCCCGGAGTCGACTCGCTCATCGCCTTGGTACAGCTCCAGCTCCAGCGCCGCCAGCTCCGTGCCGAGCGCGCTGAACCTGCCGACATCGACCCGCGGACCCACCAGCAAACGGCCGTGCAGACCGAAGTCGGCCACGGTGTCGGGCGCGGCGAAGCGCCAATCGTCGAAGTGGGTGTGAACGATCTCGAAGCCGTGCGCGACCCAGGCCAGACAGCGCGCCAACCCGGCCTCGCTCATGCCCGCCCGCGGTGCGTGCGTGAAGCCGAACACGATCTCGGGCTCCAGCCGCGGCTGCACCAGGCCAGTCAATGAAACCTGCGCCTGCGCATCGTTCAGCAAGCTCAGCGTGTTGTCCCACACCGGGGCCCAGATCGGCGCGTGCACGTCGTACTTCGACCAGATGCTGCGGTTGGTGAAACCGATCTTGTAGCCCGCCGGACGCTCGCCGCGGGCGATGCGCAGGCTACGCGTCTCGTCGGCCACCGCGTATGCACGGTCCAGCGTGAACCGGGGGTCGGTGCTGAACAGCGGCAGGCGCTGCGCGGCATCGCGCGCCTGCATCAGACGGGCGGCGTGTTGAGACTTCGTCATGGCTTGAGGACGTTCAACCCGCCCATGTACGGTCGCAAAACTTCCGGCACGGTGACCGAGCCATCGGCATTCTGGAAATTCTCCAGCACCGCCACCAGCGCGCGGCCCACGGCCAGGCCCGATCCATTCAACGTGTGCACGAGTTCGTTCTTGCCCTGAGCGTTCTTGAAGCGCGTCTGCATGCGCCGCGCCTGGAAGGCCTCGCAGTTGCTGCACGAGCTGATCTCGCGATAAACGCCTTGCGCCGGCACCCACACTTCGAGGTCGTAGGTCTTGGTCGAGCCGAAACCCATGTCGCCGCTGCACAGCGCGAGCACCCGGTACGGCAGGCCCAGCTTCTGCAGAATGGCTTCGGCGTGGCCGACCATTTCTTCCAGCACGGCGTAGCTGGTGTCCGGGTGCACCACCTGCACCATCTCGACCTTGTCGAACTGGTGCTGGCGTATCAGGCCGCGCGTGTCGCGCCCGGCACTGCCGGCTTCGCTGCGAAAACACGGGCTGTGCGCGGTCAGCTTGATCGGCAACTGGTCGGCCGCCAGCACCTGCTCGCGCACGCTGTTGGTCAGCGATATTTCGGACGTGGAGATCAGGTATTGCTCTGGCTGAGCTTCGTCGCCGCCGCGCAGAACCCAGAACATGTCGTCCTTGAACTTCGGCAACTGGCTGGTCCCTTCCAGCGCCTCGCGGTTGACGATGTACGGCGTGTAGCACTCGGTGTAGCCGTGCTCGTCGGTCTGGGTGTTCAACATGAACTGCGCCAGCGCCCGGTGCAGACGCGCCACCCCGCCACGCAAGAAGCTGAAGCGCGAGCCCGACAGCTTGATTCCGGTGTCGAAGTCCAGCCCCAGCGGCGCGCCCAGGTCGACGTGGTCTTTCGGCGTGAACTCGAAGGTTCTGGGCTCGCCCCAGCGACGCACCTCGACGTTGCCGGATTCATCCGCACCCGTCGGCACGCTGTCGTGCGGCAGGTTGGGCAAGGCCATCAACAAGGTCGTCAACTCGGTTTGCAGCACATCGAGGCGCAGCGCCGAGGCCTTCAATGCGTCGCCGATGGTGCCGACCTCGGCCATCACGATCGCGCTGTCTTCACCCTTGGCCTTGAGCTGGCCAATCTGCCTGGACAGACTGTTGCGTTGCGCTTGCAGTTCTTCGGTGCGCATCTGCAGGGTCTTGCGCTCGGACTCCAGCGACTGGAATGCGGCCACGTCCAGAAACGGTTGCGGCGATTGGCGCTTTTCGAGCAGGGCGATGACGTGCGGCAAGTCCTTGCGCAGCAGGTTGATGTCGAGCATGGGCGTGGGGCCGCGCGCTGCGGCGGGTGGAAAGTGTGTGGAGCCGGCGATTGTGCCGAAACTTCAGCTGGCGCTGCCCATCTGCGACTGCAGGTAATTCTCAAGCCCGACCTTGCCAAGCAGCTCGATCTGGGTTTCGAGGTAATCGATGTGTTCCTCGGTGTCGTCCAGAATGCCTTGCAGCAGGTCGCGCGACACGTAGTCGCGCACCACCTCGCAGTGCGCCATGCCGCCCTTGATAGTGGCCTGCGCGCCAGTCTCCGACTTCAGATCGCAGACCAGGATCTCGGGCACGTCCTCACCGATCATCAGCTTGCCGAGGTCTTGCAGGTTGGGCAGGCCGTCGAGCATGAAAATGCGTTCCATCAGACGATCGGCGTGCTTCATCTCGCCGATGGATTCTTCGTATTCCTTGCTGGCCAGCTTGTCGAAACCCCAGTGCTTGAGCATGCGGTAGTGGACGAAATACTGGTTGATCGCCGTCAGCTCGTTCTTCAGCTGCGCGTTCAGATGCTCGATGACTTTTGCGTCGCCCTTCATGGTGGCTCCTGTTGGTTTGCTAGAGGCCGCTTGAGCGGCGCCACAGCCACCACGTTCGTTCGACGCAATGGCGGTCGCTTGCTCAGCGCCACCATTCTGCGGCCATCGAACCCCATCACCACTGCCACCGCACAGCTCAATTGTTTTTGCGAATCATTCTCATTGCTGCTACATTTCCGGAAAATCTTTTCGGTCGCATCCACATCCGAGGCAGTTGTCATGAAACGCAGAGACTTCGTGCGCTTGAGCGCGCAGTTCACCGGTGGCCTGGCCGCCGTCCCCTTGTTGCAGGCCTGCGGCGGCGGCGAACTCAGCGGCACCACGGTGGTCCCGCCGCTGGCGATCAGGAACGCGTACCGCCGGACCAACCTCGCGGCCACCAGCGCGTCGTACGGGGCACCGTTCACGCTGCCCGGCATGGTGGACGCGTGGGGCATTGCCATTCGCCCCGCAGGTGCCGGCGGCCACTTCTGGGTGCTTGGCGGCGGCACCTCGTGGCAGTTCGTGGGCGACGTGACCGCATCCGCCGACCCCAAGCTCAGGACGCTGTTCCAGGACGGACTCGGTGAGGTTTACTTGCCCGGTGCCGACGCGGTGAGCAGCGCTGCCAGCATCGGCAAGGCCACCGGCAGCGCGTTCAATGGCGCGCCGATCAATTCCGACAGCTTCCGCGTCACCGCGCAAAGCGCGACAGCGAACGGCACGGTCGTCGAGTTCGACGGCTCGGCCCGCTTCGTGTTCGTCACCGACTCGGGCCGGCTGTCGGCCTGGACCGACCGCGCCAGAGACGGCAGCACGGTGCGCGTCAACGGGCCCGCGCAACTGGTGTACGACGGCACGGCGCTGGGCATGTCGATGTTCGGCGTGGCGATCAGGAACGACACCTGGGACACGCTGTGGGTGGCCGACTTCGGCAGCACGCCGCAAGTTCGCCAGTTCGACAAGACCTGGCAACTGGTGCCCACGCAGGGCTTCGCGAATCCGTTCGCGACCGGCCCGCTGCTCGACGCCGCCAATCCGTCGCAAGGCAACGCGGCGCGGCCGGGAGAGCCGGTGCCGTTCAACATCCAGGTGGTGGGGAGCCGCGTGTTCGTGATGTATTGCATCAGCCAGGCGCTGCGCGATGCCAGCGGTTTCATCGTCGATGCCAGCAAGACCTTGCCGAGCGAAGAAGACTCGCTGGACCCGGCCGCCGAAGACAAGGCCGGCGGCTTTCCGAACCGCGGCAAGGTCGTCGAGTACACGCTCAGTGGCGACCCGGTGATGGTGTACGACGACCTCGGCCGCCTGAACGCGCCCTGGGGCGTGGCCGTGGCACCGGCTGACTTCGGGTTGCTGTCGAACGCGCTGCTGGTCGGCAACTTCGGCGGGGCCGGCAAGGTCGCCGCGTTCAACCAGACGACCGGCCGCTTCATCGACTTCATGCGCGACGAGGCGGGCCAGGTCATCGGCCTCGACGGCACCTGGGGCCTCACGTTCGGCAACGGCGTGAGCCTGGGCGACGCCAACGCGCTGTACTTCGCCGTGGGCACCGAAGGCGAAACCGGCGGGCTGTTCGGCTCGCTGCGCTACGCCGGCTGAAGCCCGACCCGCCAACCCCGCCAGACCGCACGCCGCAATCCACATCAATCCAAAAAAACGAGGACTTCGAAAATGACACCATCGACTGCCGCCAGCCGTTTCGCATTGAGCGCCGTGGCCTTGAGCCTGACGCTCGCCTTCGGCAGCGCCCGCGCGCAAAGTGCCGAGGCGCAATTGGTCAAGAAGCTGGACGATCTGGCCGCCGAGTTGGAAAAGGTGAAGGCCGAGCTGAAGCAGATCAAGGCGAAGTCGGACGCGGCTTCCGCAGCAGTGACCGCAACCGCAACCGCAGCGTCGATGGCACCCAGCGCGCCCGCCACGCAACTCAGCGCCTACGGCGAAATCAACTACAGCCGGCCGAGCAAGGACAGCTCGGCCACGCAAGCCAACATCACGCGCTTCGTGATCGGCTACCAGCACCGCTTCGACGAGAAGACCAAGGTGGTGGCGGAGCTGGAAGTCGAGAACGCCGTGGCCTCGGCGACCGATTCGGGCGAAGTGGCGGTCGAGCAGGTGTATGTGGAACACCGGCTGAATCAAACGTATGGTGCGCGCGCAGGTTTGTTCCTGATGCCGATCGGGTTGGTGAACCAGAACCACGAGCCGCACACGTTCCTCGGCGTCAACCGACCGCTGGTCGAAACGTCCATCATCCCGTCCACGCTGCGTGAAGTCGGGCTGCAGGTGTTCGGCGAGCACGACAACGGCGTGTCGTGGAGCGCCGGCCTGTCGACCGGGCCCGACCTGACCAAATGGGATCCGCTCGACGCCGCAGGCGTGGAGTCCCCGCTGCGCGCCGTTCACCAGGAAGGTCAGTTGGCGAAGTCGAAGGACCTGACGCTGTTCGGTGCCGTCGATTGGCGCGGCATCCCGGGCCTGCGCGTGGGTGGCGGCCTGATGACCGGCAAGATGGGCCATGGCAGCGCCGGATTTGCCGCCCCCGACGCGCGCTACACGCTGTGGGACCTGCATGCCAGGTGGGCCCCGGGCGCGTGGGAGCTGACCGCCCTTTACGCCCGCGGCGCGATCAGTGGTGCGGGCGCGTTGAACGCCACGTTCACCGGCGCGCCTTACCTGGTCCCCAACGCGTTCGACGGCTTCTACGCGCAGGCGGCCTACAAGTTCAGGCTGTCCGGCGACTACGCGATTTCTCCGTTCGCCCGCTACGAAATCATCAACACCGGGCGCGGTTTCGACGGTGTTGCCGCGGCCGGCTACAAGACCGAAGGCGTCGCCACCCTGGGTGCCAACTTCAACATCGCGCCCACGGTGGTGGTGAAGGCAGATGTGCAGCGCTACAAGGTCAACTCCGACGCCAATCGCTTCAACCTGGGCCTGGGCTTCTCGTTTTGAGGCCGACCATGATTCATGCGCCATGGGTGACCGGCTCGGCGCTGGCAGCGGCCTGCATCAGCGCCGCGGCCACGCAATACGCCACGCCCGAAGAAGCCGCGCGGCGCTGCTTTCCGCAGGCGACGGCGTTCCGGGACACCACGGCACAGCTCACGCCCGACGAGATGCGCGCTGTGGCGCAAGCCGCCGGTGTGCCGGCACGATCTGCCGCGTGGCGGATGATGCTGGCGCTGAACGGCGATGCGCCGTTGGGCGTGGTGGTGATCGACGGGGTGATCGGAAAGTACGAGTTGATCGACTACGCCGTGGGCATCGCGACCGACGGCAAGGTGCGCAATATCGAAATCCTCAGCTACCGCGAAAGTCACGGCTACGAGGTGCGACTGCCCGCGTGGCGGCGGCAGTTCGTCGGCAAGGGCGCGGACGCCAGGCTGCGGGTGGGCGAGGACATCGCCAACATCAGCGGGGCCACGCTCAGCACCACCAACATCACCGATGGTGTGCGCCGCATCGTGGCGGTGGTCAGCACGCTCAGAGCCAATGGAAAACTCTGACGCGCAGTGCCTGCAACGAAGGGCCAAACCGCTGCTCGGCACGTTGGTCGAGATCGCGATTCCGGCTTGCGGCGACGCTGCCTTCTTGCGCGCCACCGAGCGGGCGTTTGCCGAGGTCGCCGAGGTGCACCGGGCGATGAGCTTCCACGAAGCGGGCAGCGACTTGCGCGCGCTGGCACGCGCAGCCTCAGGTGTCGTCCTGCCGGTCAGTCCGCACACCTGGCGGGTGCTGAGCCTGGCGCTGGAGATGGAAGCGCGCAGCCGCGGCATCTTCAATGCCGCCGTGGCTCCGACCCTGGTGGCGAACGGCCTGCTGCCGATGCCGGACGCCGCGCAAGCGCCCGTTGCACGCAGCCTGACCGAGGGCATCGAACTGTTGCCCGACAACCGGCTGCGCGTGTTGTCCCCGCTGTGGGTCGACCTGGGCGGCATTGCCAAGGGCCACGCGGTAGACCGGGCCGTGATGTGCCTGCAATCGATGGGAATCGCCGCGGGCCTGGTGAATGCGGGCGGCGACATGCGCGCCTTCGGCAATGACGGCCACCCGGTGCGGCTGCGCTTTGCCGGTGGCCTGCGCACGGTCGCCACGCTGCAACACGGCGCGCTGGCGTCGTCGTCGAATGCCCACTGCGTTGACGCCGCCGACAGCCCGCACATCGACCCGCGAACCCGGCGCGCCGTGCAATCGGTGCGGTCGGTCGTGGTGCAGGCACCCAGCGCGGCCGTGGCCGATGCGCTGACCAACGTCGCGATGCTGTGCCCGACCACCGCGGACCGGATGTGCCTGGCGCTGCGGGCACAGTGGCGCACGTTCGACCACGCGGACAGTTGAGTCATGCGCCATCACCACCATCGACTCGTGCCCTGGCAGCGCCGCTGCCTGTACTCGACCGGCGCACTGCTGCTGCTGACCGGCACAGCCTGGCTGGCCGTGCACTACGGCGCGGGCAGCGGCGAGTTGCCGCACCCGGCCGAAGCGTGGCTGCTGCGGCTGCACGGAGTGGGGGCATTCGCATGCCTGTTCGTGTTCGGTGTGCTGGCGGCCGGCCACGTGCCACAAGGCTGGCGCTACACCAGCCGCCACCGCTGGGAAGGGCAACGCAGCTCGGGCGTCACGCTGTGCGTCATCGGCACGGCGCTCGCGCTGACCGGCTACTGGCTGTACTACTTTGCACCCGAGACCGTTCGCCCGGCGCTGGGCTGGGCGCATGCCTTTGTCGGCCTGTGCATGGCGGTGCTGACCGTCAGCCACCGGCGGCGAGACTGAGAGCCACCCGGACGCTTGCGCGCCGCAAATCGGGGGGCATTCCAGACCAAGACCGAAATGCGAGACAATCGCATTTGCACACGCATCGCCGCGTGCGCCACCGTTCATGCACCACCGTTGACACGCCGCCCCATGCTTTTGTCTGACCTGCCCACCGGTGGCCACGCCACAGTGGAAGGGGTGCGTGCCGCGTCGAGCGACATCGACGCGGTGTCGGTGCACCGGCTCGGCGAACTGGGCTTCATTCCCGGCGAGCGTCTGCAGCTGCTGCGGCGTGGCCCGGGTGGCCGCGAACCGCTGGCCGTGCTGATCGGCGAGACGATGTTTGCGCTGCGGCTGATCGAGGCGCAGTGCATCGAAGTGCAACCGGCCTGAGCGTCATGTCCAGCGCGGCCGCACAGCTTCATCACCCCGCGCCCTTGTTGAGCGTGGCGCTGGTCGGCAACCCGAATTGCGGCAAGACGGCGCTGTTCAACCTGCTCACCGGGGCACGCCAGAAAGTCGCCAACTACGCCGGTGTGACGGTCGAACGCAAGGTCGGCCTGGCCAGACTGCGCAACGGGCAAAGCGTGTCGGTGATCGACTTGCCGGGGGCTTACAGCCTGACACCCGCATCGCCGGACGAACAGGTCACGCTCGAAGTCATCGAGGGCCGCCGCCAAGGCGAGGCCGCACCCGACGCCATCGTCGCGGTGGTGGATGCGACCAACCTGCGCATGAACCTGCGCCTGGTGCTGGAACTCAAGCGGCTGGGCCGCCCGATGATCGTGGCGCTGAACATGGCAGACGTGGCGCGTTCGCAGGGCCTGGCCATCGACGTGGCGCGTCTGTCGGCCGAGCTGGGCTGCCCGGTGGTCGAGACGGTGGCGGTCAGGCACGACGGGCATGCGCAGTTGCTGGCGCAGCTGGAAAACCAGTTCGACTTCGGCCTGCCGTCGCAACGCGGCGACGGCGTGGTGCGACCAGCGC
>JANNEI010000231.1:0-2660 GCA_031378565.1 Burkholderiales bacterium | reverse complement strand
CCCTGCGCGGCCTGGCCAGGCTGCGCTCAAGCCACCCGGGTGCCGACGGGTCGGCGCGGTTGCTGGTCGACCTGGCCGATGGCCAGACCGTCGAGAGCGTGCTGCTGCCGCGCGACGGCTTGTGCGTGTCGACGCAAGTCGGCTGCGCGGTCGGCTGCGTCTTCTGCATGACCGGGCGCGACAGCTTGCTGCGCCAACTCGGCAGCGCCGAAATCGTCGCGCAAGTGGCGCTGGCGCGCACGCAGCGCACGGTGCGCAAGGTGGTGTTCATGGGCATGGGCGAGCCGGCGCACAACCTGGACAACGTGATGGACGCGATCGAACTGCTGGGCACTGCCGGCGGCATCGGCCACAAGCAACTGGTGTTCAGCACTGTCGGCGATGCGCGCGTCTTTGAACGCCTGCCGCTGGGCCCGGTGAAGCCCGCGCTGGCGCTGTCGCTGCACTCCACCGACGCGGCTCTGCGTGCACGCCTGCTGCCCCGCGCACCGCGCATCACGCCGGCCGATCTGGTGGCGCTGGGCGAAGGCTACGCACGCGCAACGAACCATCCGGTGCAGTACCAGTGGACGCTGATCGACGGCGTCAACGACGGCGACGACGAAGTCGACGGCATCGTCCATCTGCTGGCCGGCAAGCACGCCTGCCTGAACCTGATTCCGTACAACACGGTGGATGGCCTGGACTTCAAGCGCCCGCCGCCCGAACGCGCCACGGCGATTGCGCGCAGACTGCTAAAGCGCGGCGTGCTGACCAAGTTGCGGCAATCGGCGGGGCAGGATGTGGATGGGGGGTGCGGGCAGCTGCGGGCGCGGGCGATCGAACTGCGACCGGTTTGAACGGGCGGTCACGAGGCCGCTCGCAGAAGCCCCAAAACAACGTCCGCGAGCATCACGCCACCTGCGCAAGTGGCAGCGCGTGGCTGGCTGAAAACTCGCGAGATTGCTAAGGCTCAGGGTGTGAGGTGCGCAAGAGCGCACGGTCAACGAGTCAGCCAAGTTGGCCAGCACGCGATGGCGTTATCGCTGCATTTCACAAACGCGTCGCCGCGCGCGCCGGTCAATCGACGACGGCCTGCGACACCAGCTCCTTCATGAGCCGGCGGTAACCGGCGCGCAAGGGACTCGGTGCCTGCGTCATGTAGACCGTGCAGACCTGCTCCTTCGGCTCGGCCCAGAAGAACGTGCCCGCATAACCGGCCCACATGAATTCGCCGGCTGAGCCCTGCACTGCGGCGTTGCCGTCGGCCGGCCGCACCAGAAAGCCCAGTCCGAATGAATAGCCGGGCGAGCCGAGCAGCAGCATGCCGGGGTTCGATGTGGTGTTGATGCCGGCCAGGTGGTCCGACGTCATCTGGCGCACCGTGGTACGCGACAAAATGCGCGCACCGTCGAGCTGGCCGCCGCCCAGCATCGCCTGGCAGTAGCGCAGGTAGTCGCCCGCGGTGCTGACGGCACCTGCGCCGCCCGAGTCGTTGCCCGGGGTCTTGCTGATGTCGATCAGCTTGTTGTCCACGCCCGTGGCCGGGTCCTTGGCGAAGGGCTCGGCCACACGCGACAGCTTGGGCCCGGGCACCATGAAGCCGCTGTCGGTCATCTTCAGCGGGCCGAACAGGCGCTCTTGCAGAAAGTCACCGAGGCGCTTGCCGGTGACGGCTTCGATGACACGCCCCTGCACGTCGACCGACAGGCTGTATTCCCAGGTGGTGCCGGGCTGCTGCGCCAGCGGTGCCTTGCCGAGCGCCTCGGCCATCTGCGGGCCGGCCTGCTCGCGCGCATCGAAGTCGAGCTGTGGCTTGTAGACGCCGGCCTTCACGTAGGCGTCGCGCACCAGCGGGTTGCGCGTCAGCTCCCCGTAGGCCACGCCCGAGGTGTGGCGCAACAGGTCGTAGATCGTCGGCTCTCGGTTAGCCGCGACCAGCCGGTTGCTCACCGCACCGGTGACCGGGTCGAGCGCGGACACGCTGACCATCGGGGCCTTGAACGACGGCAGGAACTTCGACACCGGGTCGGCAAGCTGCACGCGGCCGTCTTCGACCAGCATCATCAACGCGGTCGAGACCAGCGGCTTCGTCATCGAGTAGATGCGGAAGATCGAGTCTTCTTTCATGGCCCCGCCGTCGCTGCCGCCACTTGCGCTGTTCAAGCCGCCGAACGAGCGTGAGTAGACCAGCTTGCCCTTGCGCGCCACCATCACCACGGCACCCGGCAGCCGCTTGTCGGCCACCTCTTGCTGCAGCACGGCGGTCAGCTTGCCCAGGCGCTCGCTGGACATGCCGACGGACTCCGGGCTCGCGGTCGGCAACGGCTGGGCCACCGCGCTGAACGCACACGCCAAACCCACCACACCCACCGCACCCGCAGCAGCGAACCATCGTGCGCTGATCTTGAATTGCTTCATTTTCTGTCTCCTGTCAAAAGGTTCTTGTTTTGAAAACTCAGGCCGCGATCGGCCGGGCCAGCGCCGCCAGCACCTGCTCGGGCGCAAACGGCACTGCCCGCAAACGCGCGCCGGTGGCATCGAACACCGCGTTGCCAATGGCCGCCGGAATCGCGCACGCCGTCGGCTCGCCGGCACCCCAGCTCGGTTCGCCGGGCCGGTCGATCAGGTCGACCTCGACGCGCGGCACCTGGTCGTGACGCAGGATCGGGTAGCTCGCC
>JANNEI010000728.1:0-6100 GCA_031378565.1 Burkholderiales bacterium | reverse complement strand
TGATGGGCCGCACGCAGGTGCGCAAAAACGGCTTCGACAGCCTGCGCGAGCAGTTCACCGCTGACGTGTCGATGCTGCGTGAAGTGGGTGCCGCATGAGCAGCGTGTTCCCGCTGCCGGCTGGCGCTTCGCTGCCCGACCTTGCGGCTGTCGCACCGGCACGCGCGGCGTCATCAATGGTCAGCGTCGAGGCGTCCAGCGCCACCGCACGCCTGGCACTGTCGCGTGACAGGTTGCGCCGCGCGATGCTGGATCACACCAAACCAAAGCGCGCTTCTTCGCAGGACAGTGACCCGTCTTGGCTGGACCGTTTGAAGTCGTTCCCCGGTGCCGCAGTCGTGATCGACGCGTTGTCTGGCTGGTGGGCTCGCCACCCATTGAATGCGCTCAGCGCGGTTGCCGTTGACGCCGCGCGTGCAGCGGTGCAACCGGTGGCACAACGCAACCCGCTGGCCCTGATGCTGGTGGCGCTGGTGCTGGGTGGTGCCCTGGCCTGGACGCGCCCATGGCGCTGGATACTGAAACCGGCGCTTTTCGCCGGCCTGCTGCCCCAGGTCGCGTCGAAGATCGTCAGCCAGGTGCCGATCGAAACCTGGTTGGGATTTGCATCCAACCTCGGTGCCGGCAAGCCCGCAGCGCCGACGCCCCCGTAGTTTCCCCCTCGTCTGCGCAGCCGATCGAGTCGGCTCAAAATGACGCGTCGCAACGCGCCTTGACGCGAGGGGATTCAAATGGCCAGCACCCGAACCGAGCACGACAGCTTCGGCCCCATCGAGGTGCCCGCAGACGCGCTGTGGGCCGCCCAGACGGCGCGCAGCCTGCGCTTCTTCGCCATCGGCGAGCAACGCATGCCATTGCCTGTGATCCACGCGCTGGCCTGGGTGAAGTGGGCGGCAGCCTGCGTGAACCGTGACCTCGGCGTGCTCGACCCGGTGCGCGCCAACGCCATCGCCGCTGCGGCGTTGCGGGTGGTGGCAGGCGAGTTCGATGCCGAGTTTCCGCTGTCGGCATGGCAGACCGGCTCGGGCACGCAGAGCAACATGAACGTCAACGAGGTGGTCGCAAACGTTGCTTCGATGGCGATGGGCGACCGGCTGGGCGAAGGCTTGGACAAGCGACCCAGCGTGCACCCCAACGACGACGTGAACCGTGGCCAGTCATCCAACGACGTGTTTCCCACCGCCATGCATCTGGCGGTGCTGATGCAGACGCATGCGGCATTGCTGCCGGCCCTGCACGCACTGCGCAGCGCGCTGTCCAGCAAGGCCGCCGCGTTTGCCGACGTGATGAAGATCGGTCGCACCCATTTGCAGGACGCCACACCCGTGACTCTGGGCCAGGAGTTTGCGGGCTACGACGCCCAACTGGCCTTGTGCGAGAGCGCGATCACGCATGCCGGCGTGGCGCTGCAATCGCTGGCCATCGGCGGCACCGCGGTGGGCACCGGCCTGAACACGCACCCGGCTTTCGGCGCACGTGTGGCGGCCCTGCTGGCGCGCCGGCTGGAACTCCCGCTGGTGCAGGCCGACAACCTGTTTGCCGCGATGGCCGGGCACGAAGCCCTGGTCGCCTTCCATGCCAGCCTGAAGATGCTGGCGGTGGCGTTGACCAAGATCGCCAACGACATCCGCCTGATGGGCAGCGGTCCGCGCGCCGGCCTGGGTGAGTTGCGGCTGCCCGAAAACGAGCCCGGCAGTTCCATCATGCCGGGCAAGGTGAACCCGACCCAGGTGGAGGCGCTGACGATGGTCTGCGCGCAGGTGATGGGGCACGACGTGGCCATCGGCTTTGCGGCCAGCCAGGGACACTTCGAGCTGAACGTCTACAAGCCATTGATCGTGCTCGACACGCTCGACAGCCTGCGCTTGTTGTCGGATTCGATGCGCAGCTTTGCGCAGCACTGCGTGGCGGGCATCGGCGTCGACGAGGCCCGTGTGGCGGAGTTGCTGCAACGCTCGCTGATGCTGGTGACGGCGCTGGCGCCGCACATCGGCTATGACCGCGCCGCACAGATCGCCAAGCATGCGCACCGGCACGGCAGCTCGCTGCGCGAGGCGGCGCTGGCGCTCGGTGCGGTGACGCCGGAGCAGTTCGACGCGTGGGTCGATGCGCGCCAGATGCTCGGCCCGCGCTGAAGTTTTTTTCAACCGTTCATGTCCAGGAGTACTCGAACATGCGCACCCTTCATCTGCCCCCACTGAGCGTGATCGGCCTTGCACTCGCGTTGAGCGCCTGCGGCGACACCGCCAAGCTGCCACTGTCGGCCGGCATCGGCTCTGGCAGCGGCATCAACCTGCCGCCGCCCACCAAGACACTGATCCCGACCGTCAACGTCGCGACGGCCACCGGCTGGGCCGCGGGCACAACGCCGGTGGCCGCGCCCGGCACCACGGTTGCGGCCTTCGCAACCGGGCTGGACCACCCACGCTGGTTGCTGGTGCTGCCCAACGGCGACGTGCTGGTGGCCGAGAGCAATGCGCCGCCGCGGCCCGGCGACAGCGGCGGCATCAAGGGCTGGTTCGCCAAGGTGGTGATGAAGCGCGCCGGTGCCGGCGTGCCCAGCGCCAACCGCATCAGCCTGCTGCGCGACACCGACGGTGACGGCGTGGCCGAGACGCGCAGCGTCTTCATCGAGGGACTGGACTCGCCCTTCGGCATGGCCCTGGTCGGCAACAATTTCTATGTGGCCAACGCCGACGCGGTGCTGCGTTTCCCGTATGTCAGCGGGCAGACGCGGATCGACGCGGCCGGCGTCAAGCTGGTCGATCTGCCGGGCGGCCCGATCAACCACCACTGGACGAAAAACCTGATTGCAAGTGCCGACGGCAGTCGCCTCTACGTCAGCGTCGGGTCGAACAGCAATGTGGCCGAAAACGGCATGCCGGCCGAAGCCGAACGCGCCGCGATCTGGGAGATCGACACGAAAAGCGGCAGCCACCGCATCTTCGCGTCGGGCCTGCGCAACCCGGTCGGCATGGCCTGGGAACCGCGCGGCGGTGCGCTGTGGACGGTGGTCAACGAACGCGACGAACTGGGCAGCGATCTGGTGCCCGACTACATGACATCGGTGGTCGATGGCGGCTTCTACGGCTGGCCCTACAGCTACTACGGCCGGCATGTGGACGAGCGCGTGCAGCCGCCGCGGCCCGACCTCGTGGCCACCGCCCGTGTGCCCGACTACGCGCTCGGCCCGCACACCGCCTCGCTCGGCCTGGCATTCTCGGCCGGCACCTCGCTGCCCGTGCCGTTCGCCAGCGGCGTGTTCGTGGGCCAGCACGGCTCGTGGAACCGCAAGCCCCACAGCGGCTACAAGGTCATCTTCGTTCCGTTCGACAACGGCCAGCCGGTGGGCCAACCGGTCGATGTGCTGACGGGCTTTCTGAGCGCCGACGGCAACGCCAACGGCCGGCCGGTGGGGGTGGCGCTGGATCGGCGAGGCGCGCTGCTGGTGGCCGACGACGTGGGCAACGTGGTCTGGCGCGTCAGCGCCGCGAAGCCGGCCGCCCGTTGAGGCAACAGACCCGAAGGACTCACACATGCTCAAGATCCTGATCGCCTACGCCGCCACCTTCACCGTGATGGTGGTGATCGACCTGGTCTGGCTCGGCGTCATCGCCAAGCCCTGGTACCAGCAAGGCATCGGCCACCTCATGGCAGCGGAGCCGAACTGGCTGTTCGGCGGACTTTTCTACGCGCTGTTCCCGGTCGGGTTGATGGTGTTCGCGGTGGTGCCCGGCATGGCCGATGCGGGCTGGGGCCGCACCGCCCTGCTCGGCGGCCTGTTCGGCTTTTTCGCCTACGCCACCTACGACCTGACCAACCTGGCCACGTTGCGCAACTGGCCGCTCGGCGTCGCGCTGATGGACATGGCCTGGGGCACAGGCGTCAGTGCCGTGTCGGCGCTGGCGGGGCGGCTCGCGATGCGCTGGGTGTCCTGAGAAGCACCTTGGCGAGCCGATTGGCTCAGGCCATCACCAGCGCGAACAACTCGTTGCGGTGATGAATGCCCAGCCGCTCGAAGCCGCGGTTGCGGTAGGTCTTGGCGGTGCTGGCCGAAACGCCCAGATCGGCGGCGATGCCGTCGAAGGTCCAGCCGCGCAGCAGGCGATCGCAGACGGCCAGTTCACGTTCGGTGAGCGCCGGGCACCGCTGGCGCAGCCGTTGCACCGACGAAGCCGCGTCGACCGAGACAGTCTCGTCAGTGTCGTGCAGCAACGTCGATGACAACCGCGTCGGCGTCGGCGTCGGCATACACAGCTCGACGTGGCGGCGCACCACCGCCAGCAGCGGGCCGGCCAGTGCGAACACGGTGTCGATCTCGGCCGCGCTGAAACGCGGCTGTGCCCGTTGCCGGTACAGGTTGACGGCAAGCAGCGGGCGCGCGGCATCCCCAGGCTCGGTCGTGGCCGACACCAGCGAAAGGCGCTCGCTCAGGCTGTGGGCCTGGTAGATGCGCTCGCGCTGGGCACGACCGAAGTCGTCGGCCACGCAATGCGTGACCACGGCGGTCGATGCGGCGCTGCGGGCCCGGCCGCAGGCTTCGCCGAAATGAGGGTCGTGCCGGTACAGGCCGCTGCGGTAGATGCGCCAGCAGTCGAGCGCGATGTCGGGTGCGTCGAAGCTGCCCTGCGCGCACAGGCGCGGCGGCTGGTCGCCCGACACTTGCAAGACCGTCCACCACGCAACTGGCAGCACGCCGTTCAATCTGCCGAGCACGCGCCGGCCGAAGTCGGGCCGGGCGATGCAGTCGATCAGGCCGGGCGCGCTGCTGTGCTGCGCACCACCGGCTTGCAGGGGGACGGGCCACGACTGCATGGTCGCATTCTCCAGTGGGGGATGCCGATGGTCGCCTGCCTCAGCGACGCCGGCAACCCGGGCGAACGTGCGGACGTGCGGACCTGCCTGTCGTCTTCAGGGGGGACAGACGCCGACGCCGACGCCGACTACGCTGGCAGTCGTTGCCGCCTCACCGAGGACCTGCCATGAACCCCCACCCGCTTGCCCCCATCACCGACGAACAGGTCGATGCCTTCTGGCGCGACGGCGTCACCTGCCTGCTCGGCCTGTTCGGTGCGGGGTGGATCGAGCACATGCGCGAGGCGGTCGAGGACGACCTGGCCAACCCCGGCCCGCTGGCCCGCGAGTACGCGAAGGACGGCGGGCGTTTTCTGGGCGACATCGGGGCCTGGGCCGTCAAGCCGGGGCTGCGCCAGTTCGTCGAAGAATCGCCCGCGGCCGAGATCGCGGCGCGGGTGCTGAGGAGCCGCAAGGTCAACTTTCTGTACGACCAGTTGTTCGTCAAGGAGCCTGGCACCGCGGCCATCACGCCGTGGCACCAGGACGGGCCTTACTGGCCGGTGCACGGCGAGCAGATTCTGTCGATCTGGTTTGCGCTAGACGACGTGACCATCGAGTCCAGCGGGGTCGAATACCTGAAGGGATCGCACCGCTGGGGCCGCGAATTCCGCCCCGTCAGTTTTGCCGGCGACCCAGCGATGTACACGATGCTGCCCGGCGAAACCCTGCCCGACATCGAAGCGATGCGAGGCGAGCTGGAGGTGGTGAACTGGGACATGCAGGCCGGCGACTGCCTGCTGCACCACGCGATGACGGTGCACGGCGCGCCCGGCAATGCCAGCTCGACACGCCGCCGCCGCGCCTACGCCACGCGCTGGACCGGCGACGACGTGGTGTACGCGCCGCGCGAAGGCCAGGCCTCGATCACGATTCACAAACCTGCCATCCAGCCCGGCGAGCCGATCGACTGCGAGGTGTTTCCGCGCCTGTGGCCACGCTGAAGCGGGGTCGCCCGACGCATCGAAGAAACGGACCAGGAAACCGACCAGGAGCCGCGCCATGAATGATCTGAAATCCCTCGCCCGCCGCATCGCGGCCATCGCCACCCTCGCGACGGGGCTGTTCGCCACCGCCGCGGCGCAGGCCGAGGTGACGATCGGCGTGATCCTGTCGCTGACCGGGCCGGGCGCTTCGCTGGGCATCCCGGCCGACAACACGATCAAGCTGTGGCCCACTGAAATCGGCGGGCAGAAGATCCGGCTGATCGTGCTCAACGACGCCACCGACCCGACCACCGCCGCGAA
>JANNEI010000092.1:0-3646 GCA_031378565.1 Burkholderiales bacterium | reverse complement strand
ACGCTGGGCGTGATCCTGGAGGTCTCGCTGAAGGTGCTGCCCTGCGCACCGGCCACCGCCACGCTGTGCTTTCAACTGGACGAATCCGCAGCGCTGCGCCAGCTCAATCTGTGGGGCGGCCAGCCGCTGCCCATCAACGCCAGCGCGTGGTGGAACGGCACGCTGGTGCTGCGCCTGCGCGGCGCGGTGGCAGCGGTGCAGGCGGCCACACGCCAGCTCGGTGGCGAGGTGGTGCCACCGGCCGAGGCCGACGTGTTCTGGACCGGACTGCGCGACCAAAGAGATGAATTCTTCATGGCGGCGCACGCTGCCGTGGCGGATGGCGGTGCCCTGTGGCGGCTGTCGGTGCCGCAGACCGCGCCGCCGCTGGCGCTGCCGGGGGCGTCGCTGATCGAGTGGGGCGGTGCGCAGCGCTGGCTGGTCAGCGCTGCGGGTCAAACCGGCACCGTGCGCGACGCCGCGTTGAAGGCCGGCGGCCACGCCACGCTGTTCCGGTCGAACGACAAATCCGGCGGTGTGTTCGCGCCGCTGAAGCCGCCGCTGGCGCAGATTCACCGCGAGATGAAGCGGTCGTTCGACCCGGCGGGCATCTTCAACCCCGGCCGGCTTTACCCCGGGCTCTGACCGGCATGGACGCCCTGACCGGTCTGGCCTGGTTGCTGCTGTTCCAGTCGGCGGGTGAACTGCTGGCGCGCGCCACGCACGCCGGCCTGCCCGGCCCGGTGATCGGCATGTTGGGGCTGCTGGTCGCGCTGCGCTGGGAACGTGTGCGCGCGCCCGTCTCGGCCGCCGCGCAGATCCTGCTCGACCACTTGTCGCTGCTGTTCGTGCCGGTGGGCGTGGGCGTGATGACGCACCTGGGCCTGGTCTCGCAGCACGGCGTGCGCCTGCTGCTGGCGCTGGTGCTGTCGACCTGGATCGGGCTGGCGGTCACGGCCCTGGTGCTGCGCGCGATGTTGCCGCGTGCGGCGACCTGATCTGCCATGCAGAACTTCGTCGAACTCTGGGTTTACCTGTCGGCCACGCCGCTGTTCGGGCTGACTGCCACCTTGGTCACCTACGTGCTCGCGCGCGCCGTGTACCAGCGCGCCGGCCACGCGCCATGGGCGAACCCGGTGTTGTGGACGGTGCTGCTGCTGGCGCTGTTGCTGACCCTCAGCGGCACGCCGTACCCGACCTATTTTTCGGGCGCGCAGTTCATTCACTTCCTGCTCGGGCCGGCCGTGGTGGCGCTGGCCTGGCCGCTGTGGCAGCGCCGTGTCGAACTGCGCCAGCGCGCTGCGGCGGTGGGGCTGGCCGCGCTGGCCGGCGGCGCGGCGGCGGCGGGCAGCGCGGTCGGCATCGGCTGGGCGCTGGGACTGCCCTCCGAGTTGCTGCGCTCGCTGGCACCGAAGTCGGTGACCGCGCCGGTGGCGATGGGCATTGCCGAGCAGATCGGCGGCATCCCGGCGCTGGCGGCGGTGTTCGCGGTGATCACCGGGCTGGTCGGTGCGGTCAGCGCCAAGTACCTGTTCGATGCGCTGCGCATCGGCCAGCACGAGGTGCGCGGCTTCGCCATCGGCAGCATTGCGCACGGCATCGGTGCGGCGCGGGCGATCCAGGTGAATGCCGACGCCGGGGCTTACGCCGGCCTGGCGCTGAGCGTGCAGGTGGTGCTGGCGTCGCTGCTGATGCCGCTGCTGTTCAAGCTGTTCTGACCCAAACCGCAAAGACGTTTTTCATGCAAACCGACCTGGCCCCCGAGTTCAAAGGCACGCGCGACGGCGAGGCGGCCGAGGCAATTTTGCGCAGCTGCGTTCACTGCGGCTTCTGCAACGCCACCTGCCCGACCTACCAGTTGCTGGGCGACGAGCTCGACGGCCCGCGTGGCCGCATCTATCTGATGAAGCAGGTGCTCGAAGGGGCCGCGGTGACGCGCAAGACGCAGCAGCACCTGGACCGCTGCCTGACCTGCCGCAACTGCGAAACCACCTGCCCGTCGGGCGTGCAGTACGGCGCGCTGGTCGAGATCGGCCGGCGCATCGTCGAGCAGAAGGTCGAACGCCCGGTGGCTGAAAAATCGCTGCGCTGGCTGCTGAAGGAAGGCTTGACCTCACCGGCGTTTGCCCCCGCGATGAAGCTGGGCCAACTGATGCGCCCGCTGCTGCCCGCATCGCTGAAGAACAAGGTGCCGGCCGCAGCCGGCGCGCAGGCCCACCGCTGGCCCACGCGCGAACACCCGCGCAAGGTGTTGATGCTGATGGGCTGCGTGCAACCCGCCATGCTGCCCAACATCAACAGCGCCACCGCGCGCGTGCTCGACGCGGCCGGCATCCAGACCCTGGTGGCCGACGACGCTGGTTGCTGCGGTGCCATCCGCAGCCACCTGAACGACCACGAGGGCGGCCTCGCCGACATGCGCCGCAACATCGACGCCTGGTGGCCCACGGTGTCGGCGGGCAAGGTCGAAGCGATCGTGATGAACGCCTCGGGCTGCGGCGTCACCGTGAAGGACTACGGCCACGCGCTGGCACATGAGCCGCTGTATGCCGACAAGGCCGCTCGCATCAGCGAGCTCACGCGCGACCTGAGCGAACTGCTGCCCGAGTTGGTGCCCAGGCTGAAAGACAAGGTGCGCCTGGGGCCGACGACGCGCCTCGCCTTTCACCCGCCGTGCACCTTGCAGCACGGCCAGCAACTGCGCGGCGGCGTCGAGACCCACCTCAACGCGCTGGGCTTCGACGTGCAGTTGGCCTCCAGCGAAAGCCATTTGTGCTGCGGCTCGGCCGGCACGTATTCGGTGCTGCAACCCGTGCTGGCCTACGCGCTGCGCGACCGCAAGCTGGCCAACCTGCACGAGGTCGAGGCGCAGTGCATCGTATCGGCCAACGTGGGCTGCATCCAGCATTTGCAGACCGGCACCGCCACGCCGGTGCGGCACTGGGTCGAGGTGCTGGACGAGGCGTTGAGCGGCTGAGCCGACGAAGCGAAGGACCTGCGGAGCTGTCCAGCGCAGTCGGCTCGCGAAGGCCACGGGAGAACGGTAGATCAACCACCGACGTGCAGGCCTGAGCCCCGACGAAGCGAAGGACCTGCGGAGCTGTCCAGCGCAGTCGGCTCGCGAAGGCCAGGAAGAACCTTCGATCAACCACCGACGTGCAGGCATGAGCAACGACGAAGCGAAGTGGGTTGTGAGATAGCTGGCTAGCTCGTTTGTCGTTAGAGTGCCGATTCACTTCAACCGGATCCGTCCTGTGAACGACATCGCCCTGTTCGAAGCCAAGAACCGATTGTCCGAACTCATCAACCGCGTCGAAGCCGGCGAAGAGATCGCCATCACGCGCCGCGGCAAGGTGGTGGCCCGCCTGGTGCCACCTGCGCCTGAAGAAGCCGGGCAGCGTGCGCGCGACGCCATCGCAAGCCTGCGCGCCAGCCGGCAAGGCGTCAGCCTGGGCCGATTGAGCAGCCGCGACCTGATCCGCGAAGGGTGGCGCTGACCATGGCGGGAGGGCCGGCTGGCTTTGTCGTGGATGCGTCGGTCAGCGCCGCCTGGTTCCTGCCCGAAGAAGCCAATCCGAGCACCGAGGCAGCGTTGCAAGCCACGGCCAATCTCGACGTGTGGGTGCCCGCACTTTGGTTGCTGGAGATCGGCAACCTGCTGCTGCGC
>JANNEI010000058.1:0-14810 GCA_031378565.1 Burkholderiales bacterium | reverse complement strand
ACGTGCAGGAACTGCGGGCCTTTCAGGTCGCGCAGGTTCTCCAGCGTGGGGATCAGTGAATCGAGATCGTGCCCGTCGATCGGGCCGACGTAGTTGAAGCCGAATTCCTCGAAGATGGTGCCCGGGACGACCATGCCCTTGGCATGTTCCTCGAAGCGACGCGCGAGTTCGAACAGCGGCGGCGCGTTTTTCAGCACGGTCTTGGCGGTGTCGCGCGCTGCCGAGTAGAACTTGCCGCTCATCAGGCGCGCCAGGTAGCGGTTCAGCGCGCCCACCGGCGGCGAGATCGACATGTCGTTGTCGTTCAGCACCACCAGCATGTTGGCACCCGACACGCCAGCGTTGTTCAACGCCTCGAAGGCCATGCCGGCGCTCATCGCACCGTCGCCGATGATCGCCACCGCCTTGCGGTTTTCGCCCTTCAGCCGCGCGCCCAGCGCCATGCCGAGCGCGGCTGAAATGGAGGTGGACGAATGCGCCGTGCCGAAGGTGTCGTACTCGCTTTCATCACGCCGCGGAAACCCGCCGATGCCACCCAGCGTGCGCAGGGTGGGCATGCGCTCACGGCGACCGGTGAGGATCTTGTGCGGATAGGTCTGATGGCCCACGTCCCAGACCAGGCGGTCATGCGGCGTGTCGAACACGAAATGCAGCGCAATCGTCAGTTCGACCGTGCCGAGGTTGGAACCGAGGTGGCCGCCGATGTGCGACTGCGCCACGCTTTGCAACACGCATTCGCGCAACTCCACCGCCAGTTGCTTGAGTTCGTGCCGAGGCAGCTTGCGCAGGTCGGCCGGGGTGTGAATCGTCTTGAGCAGGGATTGGTTCATCGTCAGCTGTCTCGCTCAACCACTTTGTCCGCCAGTGTGCACAACAAGCTCACGTCGGCAAGGCCGGACGTGGCCAGCGCCGCATGCGCCTTGTCCCGCAGTTCCCACGCGTGTTGCATGGCAGCCGTCAGGCCGAGCACGCTCACGTAGGTCGGCTTGTTGCTGTCCAGGTCCTTGCCGGCGGTCTTGCCGAGCGTCTCGGACGCCTGCGTCACATCCAGCACGTCGTCCACCACCTGAAAGGCCAGGCCCAGCGCCGCGCCGTAGTCGGACAGCGCCTGCCACGCCGGCACGTTGGTGCTGCCGCAGGCCGCGCCCATCAGCACACTGGCTTGCAACAGGGCACCCGTCTTGCGTCGGTGCATGTCGCGCAGCGCGTGTTCATCCAGCGGCTGGCCGATGCTGGCGAGGTCGATCGCCTGCCCGCCAGCCATGCCCGCATGCCCGGCGGCACGCGCCAGCAGCGAGCACAGACGCGCCTGCAACACGGGCGGCACATCGCCGTCGAGCGTGAGCACCTCGAACGCCAGCGCCTGCATCGCGTCACCGGCCAGCATGGCCTGGGCCTCGCCGAATTGCACATGGACGGTGGGCTTGCCGCGGCGCAGCACGTCGTTGTCCATGCAGGGCATGTCGTCGTGAACCAGCGAATAGGCGTGGATCAGTTCCACCGCGCAGGCTGCCCGCAAGGCCGCTTCGCGCTGGCCTGCCACCGCACGGGCCGCAGCCAGCACCAGCAGCGGGCGCAGGCGCTTGCCGCCATCGAGCACGCCGTAGCGCATCGCGAGGCCGACACCGGCCGGCGCGTTGGCGGGAACCCAGGCGTCGAGACAGGACTCGACCGCGTCCAGTTCGGTCGCAGCCCAGGCGTTGAAATCGACCTCGGTCATGTGGGAGCCCAAGGTTTGAGCTGCCCGTCTTCGAGCACCTTCACCTGCCGCTCGACGGCTTCAAGGCGGGCGCGACAAAAATTCAGCAGTTCGGCACCGCGTCGGTAGTTTTCGAGCAATTTGTCGAGTGGCAGCAGTCCGCCCTCCATCGCCGCGACCAGCCGCTCCAATTCGGACAGAGCGTCTTCGTAGGTGGCGGGTGCCAGGGCAGGCACAGGGGCAGCAGGTGTTTTCGCCATGTTTCAGGACTGTCGATTGTAGTCAGCCCCGATCATCGACCTATCCCCCATCGTGCCGAGCCGGCTTTGGCCTGCGCAACCCGGGCGAGCGCTCGGCATTCAGTCCTTCATGCGTGGCCCCGCAGATACAATCGTCGGCCACGTCACGCCATGCATGGCTCCTCGTCTCCGGCCGCATCCACCTGCTGCGGGACGGTGCCATCCCCACCTCGGTAACAGGAGATCCTCGGGATCATGTCCGACCTGAACGTCCCGCCGGAGGTCCTCGGGCGCGGCGAGTTGCCATTGCAGGCTTCCGCCTACTTCGACGCAGCGCTGTTCCAGCGCGAGATGGACACCATCTTCCGCCACGGCCCGCGTTATCTGGGCCACGAACTGGCGGTTCCCGAGCCGGGTGATTTCTACACGCTGCCCCAGGAAGGCAACGGCCGCGCGCTGGTGCGCACGCCGACCAGCGTGGAGGTGATTTCAAACGTGTGCCGGCACCGCCAGGCGCTGATGCTGCATGGCCGCGGCAACACGCAAAGCCACATCGTGTGCCCGCTGCACCGCTGGACCTACGACCTGAAAGGCCAGCTCGTCGGCGCGCCGCATTTCGCCGAGTCGCCTTGCCTGCACCTGAACAACTACAAGACGCGCAGCTGGAACGGCCTGGTGTTCGAAGACAACGGGCGCGACATCGCCGCCGACATGGCCGCACTCGGTCCGCACCGCGACCTCGACTTCAGCGGCCATGTGCTCGACCGCGTGCACATGCACGAGTGCGACTACAACTGGAAGACCTTCATCGAGGTCTATCTCGAGGACTACCACGTCGGCCCGTTCCACCCCGGCCTGGGCAACTTCGTCGATGCCGGCAACCTGCGCTGGGAAATGGGCCGCGACTATTCGGTACAGACGGTGGGCGTGGCCCATTCCGCCGGTGAAGCATTGGGCAAGGCCGGCTCTGACGTCTACCGCCACTGGCACGACGAGGTGCTGCGCTTCCAGGCCGGCACGCCGCCCAAGCACGGTGCCATCTGGCTGACCTACTACCCCGGCGTGATGATCGAGTGGTACCCGAACGTGCTGGTGGTGTCCACGCTGTACCCGCGCGGGCCGCAGAAGACCACCAACGTGGTCGAGTTCTACTACCCCGAGGAAATTCACGCCTTCGAGCGCGACTACATGGACACGCAGCAGGCGGCCTATCTGGAAACCTGCGTCGAGGACGACGAGATTGCGCTGCGCATGGACCAGGGTCGCGCGGCGCTGCACGCCCGCGGCGACCACGAGTCGGGGCCGTACCAGAGCCCGATGGAGGACGGCATGGAGCAGTTCCATGCCTGGTACAGGCTAAAGATGGTTGGCCCCCACGTCGCTTCGCTCCTGCCCCCCGAGGGGGTGCCAACGCTGCAGCCGGGAGACCCGTCTGCCGTTGTTGCTTGATCTTCACTTTGCTTCGCTCGTGAATTCTTCTGCGTGGCTGATGGTGTGCGCGTCGTTCCTGTTTGCGACGATGGGCGTCTGCGTCAAGCTCGCTGCGCAGCAGTACGCCACCGGTGAGATCGTGTTCTACCGGGGCCTGATCGGTGTGGCGCTGGTGTTCGGCTTCACCCGCTGGCACGCGGGTTCGCTGAAGACGTCGGTGCCGTCGATGCACTTCTGGCGCAGCCTGTCGGGGGTCACCGCGCTGTGCCTGTGGTTCTACTCGATCGGCAAGCTGCCGCTGGCCACCGCGATGACACTGAACTACATGTCGTCGGTGTGGATGGCGCTGTTCCTGATCGGCGGCGCGGTGATGCTGGGTACGGCCCGCATCGACGGGCGGCTGGTGGCCACCGTGCTGCTCGGCTTTGCCGGCGTGGCCCTCATCCTGCGTCCCACCATCGAGGAGCAGCAGCTCTGGCACGGGCTGATGGGGTTGCTGTCGGGCATCGTGGCAGCCACTGCCTATCTGCAGGTGACGGGGCTGGCGCGCGCCGGCGAGCCGGCCTTGCGCATCGTCTTCTACTTCTCGGTCGGCGGCGTTGTCGCAGGTGCCCTGATCACGCTGTGGACCGGCTGGCATTCGCACACCCTGCGCGGCCTGGGCCTGCTGCTGGCGGTCGGCGTGCTGGCCACCACGGCGCAGTTGATGATGACGCGCGCCTACAGCCACGGCCGGCCGCTGGTGAACGCCAGCCTGGCCTACCTCGGCATCGTCTTTTCTTTCGGCTACGGCGTGCTGCTGTTCGACGACCGCATCACCTGGATGGCGGTGGCCGGCATGCTGCTGATCGTTGCAGCCGGCCTGGCCGCCACGCTGCTGCGCCAGGGCACACCCGCCGAAGCCGCCAACACCACCTCCGAATCATGAGCACTGCCTGCACCACCCTGATCACCGCCTCGCAACTGAACGCCGCACTCGGCGGCACCGACCCGGTCGTGGTCCTCGACGCCAGCTTCGACCTGGCCGATGTGCAGGCCGGCGAGCGCAGCCACGCGCAGGGCCACCTGCCAGGCGCGCGCTACGTGCACCTGGACCGCGACCTGTGCGGCGTCAAGACCGGTCGCAACGGCCGCCACCCTCTGCCGTCGCGCGAGGCGTTCGCGGCCACCGTGGGCGGGCTGGGTGTCTCGCCCGCCACGCAGGTGGTCGCCTGCGACCGACAGGGGGGCATGTACGCGGCTCGCCTGTGGTGGATGCTGCGCTGGCTGGGCCACGCCAACGTCGCCGTGCTCGATGGCGGGGTGGCGGCCTGGCAGGCTGCCGGCGGGACGCTGGAGACCAGCCTGCCGCCGGTGTCGACAGCGGCACGCTACCCTGACCGCCTGTCGCTGGCCGGCAGCGTTGACGCCGACCAGGTGATGGCCCGGCTGGGACGCACGCCGCTGCTCGACGCGCGAGCGCCCGAGCGCTTTCGAGGCGAGGTCGAGCCGCTCGACGCAAAGGCCGGGCACATCCCTGGCGCACGCAACCGCTTCTTCAAGGACAACCTGGATGCCAGCGGCGGGTTCAAGCCAGCCCACGTGTTGCGCGCCGAGTTCGCCGACCTGCTCGGTAGGTGCGAGGCGGGGCAGGTGATTCACCAGTGCGGCTCGGGCGTCACCGCCTGTCACAACCTGCTGGCCATGGAAGTGGCCGGCTTGAGCGGTTCCCTGCTTTATCCCGGTTCGTGGAGCGAATGGTCGGCCGACCCTTCGCGGCCGGTGGCTCAGGGTTGACCCAACGCGAAGCCGCGCATTGACGCAGGTCAAGCCGGCGGACTCAGCTTGCGGGAACACTGGTGTGTGCGGTGAGTCAACCCTGGCCTGCCCATCACCGGAGCTGATCATGTTCAAACGCATCCTGATCCCGACCGACGGCTCGGACATCACGCCGAAGGCGGCAGAAACCGCCATCGCGCTCGCCAAGGCGGTCGGCGCGCAGGTCTACATCATCAGCGTGAAAGAACCCTTTCCCTACAGCGCGATTTCGGAGATGCAGCCCGTCCCGCCGCAGGACTTCTTCGATGCGCAGGAGCGGATCGCGAATGAGCGGGTGCACGCCGTCTCAGCCGTTTGCAAGGCCGCCGACGTAACCTGCCACGGCCACACCGTGGAAGCCGTGCATCCCTGGGAGGCCATCATTGCCCACGCGAAAAAAATGGAGTGCGACCTGATCGTGATGGCGTCGCATGGCCGGCGCGGTGTGTCCGCGTTGCTGCTGGGCAGCGAGACGCAAAAGGTGCTGACGCACACCAAGGTGCCGGTGCTGGTGGTTCGCTGAGCCGCCCCTGCCGCGCAGTTGCGTGTGCGGGCTGTTTCCGCGGCGGCGTCAGTGGTTGTGTCAATGGTGGCGCAGCGTGCCGATCGCCAGCACCACGATGCCCAGGCCGGCCGCCAGCCACACCAGTTGCGCGATCGTTTCCTTCATCGACAGGCGGTGTTGCAGCTGCGGAATCAGGTCGGCCACGGCGACGTAGATGAAGCTGCTGGAGGCCACCACCAGCAGGTAGGGAAACAGCGCTTCCCACGGCCCGACCACGAAGTAGCCGACCACGCCGCCGACCACTGCCGACAGCCCCGAGGCGGCGTTGTACAGCAGCGCCTTGCGGCGTGACAGGCCGGCATTCAGCAGCACGATGTAGTCGCCCACCTCCTGTGGAATTTCGTGGGCGATGATGGCCAGCGAAGTGGCCAAGCCCAGTTGCACATCGGTCAGGAAGGCCGCCGCGATGATGATGCCGTCGCAGAAGTTGTGGATGCTGTCGCCCAGCAGCACGCTCCAGCCGCCACGCCCCGCCTGCTGCGCGTCGAAGCCGTGGTGATGGTGGTGGTCATCGCCCTCGTGGTGGTGCTGGTGGCGATAAAGCTCGGCCTTTTCCAGCAGAAAAAAGAACAGCAGCCCGCACAGCAAGGTGCCGAACAGGGCTTGCGGACTGGCCTTGCTTTCAAACGCCTCGGGCAGCACGTTGAGCAGCGCCGTGCCCAGCAGCACACCGGTCGACAGGCTGACGAGGTGCCGCACCACGCGGCTGAGCACGCTGACCGTCAGGCTGGCGGCCACCACGACGGACAGGATGCCGCCAGCGAACGTGGCGAAGACGATGTAGGCAAGGATCATGGGTTGTCGATCGACAAAACGGGCCGCGGCAGGCGGCCCGTCGGAAGGCGGTTGCGTTGCCCAGTATCAGGCCACGCCGTTCGCCTTGAACCAGGCCGTGCAGCGCTTCCAGGCGTCGTCCGCCGCTTCCTTGCGGTAACTCGGGCGATAGTCGGCGTTGAAGGCATGCGGTGTGTCGGGGTAGACCAGGATTTCTGATTTTTTCGCTGCTGCGTTGCCGGCGGCCAACGCCGTTTTCATTTTCTCCACCGTGTCGAGCGGGATGCCCGGGTCGGCACCGCCATACAGCCCGAGCACAGGCCCGCCCAGCTTGCCGGTCACATCGATCGGGTTCGTCGGCGACAGCGCCGAGGGCGCGCCCACCAGCCGCCCGTACCAGGCCGCGCCGGCCTTCACCTCGGGGTTGTGGCCGGCGTACATCCAGGTGATGCGCCCGCCCCAGCAGAAGCCGGTGATGCCCAGGCGGGACGTGTCGCCGCCATTGGCTTTCGCCCAGGCAACGCTGGCGTCCAGGTCGCCCATCACCTGCGCATCGGGCACCTTGCTGACCACCTCGGCGATCAGCTTGGCGACTTCGCCGTACGACTGCGCGTCGCCCTGGCGCACGAACAGTTCCGGTGCGATGGCCAGGTAACCCAACTTGGCGAAACGCCGCGCCACATCGGCAATGTGTTCGTGAACGCCGAAGATTTCCGAAACCACCAGCACCACCGGCAAACCGGTCTTGCCGGCTGGCGCGGCGCGGTACGCCGGCATCCTGAAGTCGCCGGCCATGATGGTCACTTCGCCGGCGGTCAGGCCGCTGCTGTCGGTCTTGATGGTTTGTGCGCCCACCGGCAGCACGGCAGCGGCAAACCCGCTGCCCACCGCGGTGCGCACGAAGTCGCGGCGGTTGAAGTCCCGCGGCGGGACCAGGCTGTCGAAGTCGTTGCGAAGCATCACGGAACTCCTGTGAAGTTGAATCAGTTGAAGAACAACGGGCCGCCGATTCTAGAAAGCCCGAAGCCACGGCAGCGTCATGGTTTGCCGCGACAATGCCGGCCATGTCCGCTGCTTCGAACCTTGCCCTCGCCTCGGTCGACCCGCCACCGGTGGCCTGGCCCGGCCAGCTGGCCGCCATCGACATGGGCTCGAACAGCTTTCGGCTGGAGATCGGGCAGGTGCACCAGGGCCGCTACCGCCGCATCGAATACCTGAAGGAAACCGTCCGCCTCGGTGCCGGGCTGGACGCGCAGGGCATGCTGACCGAAGAGGCCGTGCTGCGCGGCCTGGCCTGCCTGTCCCGCTTCGCCCAGCGGCTGAAGGGCTACGAGAGCTGGCAGGTGCGCGCGGTGGCCACGCAGACCCTGCGCGAGGCACGCAACCGCAATGCCTTTCTGGCCCGCGCGCAAGCGGTGCTGGGCCTGCCGATCGAGGTGATTTCAGGGCGCGAGGAAGCGCGGCTGATCTTTGCCGGCGTGGCGCGGCTGCAGCCGTCCAGCCTGCCACGCCTGGTGATCGACATCGGCGGGCGCTCGACCGAGATGATCCTGGGCCGTGGCCGCCAGCCCCTGCGCGCCGAGTCGTTTCAGGTCGGCAGCGTCAGCCTGTCGATGAAATATTTCGGCGATGGCCGCTTCACCGAAGCCGCCTTTCGCGGTGCGCAAGTGGCCGCCGGTGCCGAACTGGAAGAGGCGCTGGCGCCGTTTGCGGCCGAGCAGTGGAAAGAGGCGCTGGGTTCGTCCGGCTCGGTCGGCGCGGTATCGCAACTGCTGGCGGCCAGCCGCGTGACGGATGGCCGCATCACGCCCGATGCGCTGCGCTGGCTGATGGAGCAGTGCCTGCGCGCCGGGCGGGTCGACAAGCTCGCCTTGCCGGGCCTGAAGGAAGACCGCCGCGCCGTGATCGCCGGCGGCCTGTCGATCCTGTACACCGTGGCGATGCACTTCGGCATCGACGAGCTGAAGCCGGCCCGCGGCGCGTTGCGCCAGGGCGTGATCTTCGACCTCGACGAGCGGCTCGAAGCCGCCGCCGACCGCCCCGCCGGGCACGACATCCGCGACGTGTCGGTGCGCGAATTGCAGCGCCGCTTCATGGCCGACCTGCAGCAGGCTCAACGCGTGAGCGACCTCGCCCAGCACCTGCACGGGCAGGCGCAGCCTGCGGCCCCGCGCGACGCGCAGCGCGAGTTGGCGTGGGCCTGCGCCCTGCACGAAATCGGCATGATGGTGTCGCACCACGACCACCATCGGCACAGCGCCTACATGCTCGCCAACGTGGATGCCGCCGGCTTCTCGCAGTCGCAGCAGCGCCAGTTGGGCGACCTGGTGCTGGCGCAGCGCGGCGGGCTGCGCAAGGTGGAAGCGGGCCTGGCGAGCGAGGCCTTTGCCTGGCAGGTGCTGTGCCTGCGGCTGGCGATCATCAAGTGCCACGCGCGCAACGAGGTGGATGTCTCGGCCTTGCGGCTGCGCCGCGAAGGAACGCAGGCGAGCTTGTCGTTCACCCCCGCCTGGGCCGAGAGCCACCCGCGCACCCTGCACTTGCTTCGGGAAGAGGCCGCGGCCTGGGAGCGGGGCGGCAGCTTGAGGTTGGTGCTGCCCGCATAGCGTCACCGCCGCGCTCGGCAAAGAAAACGGTAAGAAAACAGTTGCAGCAAACCACCCCGGGTCTGGAATGCCTGCCTCAGGCCCGAACCTCAAAGATAGTCCGGTGACTGCATGACCTGCAGCACCACTTGCGCCGAGCCTTCGCGGTCGCGGCTGCGCAGCCACCAGACGGCACCCTTCTTGATCGCCCAGGCCTGCGGCACCTCGGCCAGAAGATGAGCCGCCACCAGGCCCAGCGTCGGCTGGTGGCCGATCACCAGCACCGGCTCGGTGCCTTCGGGCCAGCGGGCGGCCAGCAGCAAGCCTTCGCCGGTGCCGTCCGGTGCCAGTGCCGGCACGGTCTTGAAGTGACGGTCCAGCGCCTTGGCGGTCTGCTGTGCGCGGCGCGCCGGGCTGACCAGGATGCGGGTGGAATGCGCCAGCCGCTGGTTCAGCCAGTCGGCCATGCGGTGGGCCTGGCGCTCGCCCTTGGCGGTCAGCGCGCGGTTCATGTCGTCCTGGCCTTCGGGCAACTCGAAGGCCTCGGCGTGACGCCACAGGATCAGGTCCATTGCCGTGCCCGATTCATGCGCTGCTCAGGCTGCGGAAAAGCGCCGCATCAGCGCCTGCTGCGCACTCGGCCCGTCGCTGCCCACGCGCTGGTAGCTGCCGTCGGACTGCAGCGTCCAGGCGTCGCAGCCGTCGTGCAGATAAGGCACCAGGCATTCGTCGATCACGCGCTGGCGCAGCAGCGCGTCGCGCACCGGCCAGGCCACCTCGATGCGCCGGAACATGTTGCGGCTCATCCAGTCGGCGCTGGACATGAACAGCGCTTCGTCGTCGTCCGTCGGCCCCCAGCGGAAATAGATCACCCGCGAATGTTCCAGGAAGCGCCCGACCACGGCGCGCACCCGGATGCGGTCGGTCACGCCCGCAATGCCCGGCGGCAGCATGCAGGCGCCGCGCACGATGAGGTCGATGTCGGCACCGGCCTGGCCGGCGCGGATCAGGGCCTCGATCAGCGGCACGTCGGTGAGCGCATTGAGCTTGACGACGATGCGGGCGGGCAGCCCGGCACGCGCCGCGTCGGCCACGCGGTCTATGTATTGCTCCGTCTTGCGGTGCAGCGTGAACGGCGCTTGCAGCAGGCTGCGCAGCGGGCGCGTCTTGCCCAGGCTGGCCAGTTGCTGGAACACCGCGTCGGCGTCGGCCGTCAGGTCCTTGTCGGCCGTCAGGTAGCCCACGTCGGTGTACAGCCGCGCGGTCTTGGGGTTGTAGTTTCCGGTGGACAGATGCGCATAGCGGCGCAGCTTCGTCTTGCCCGCTGCGGCGGCGGCATCGCCCGAGGTTTCGCGCCGCGTCACCAGCAGCAGCTTGGCGTGGGTTTTCAGGCCGACGATGCCGTAGACCACCTGCACGCCCACGGCCTCCAGCCGTTCGGCCCAGTTGATGTTGGCCTCTTCGTCGAAGCGCGCCTTCAACTCCACGACGCACATCACTTCCTTGCCACGCCGCGCGGCTTCGATCAGCAGGTCCATCAGCGGCGACTCGCTGCCGGTGCGGTAGATGGTCTGCTTGATGGCGAGCACGTCGGGGTCGTGCACGGCTTCACGCAGGAATTGCACCACTGGCTCGAACGACTCGAACGGGTGGTGCAGCAGCACGTCGCCCTGGCGCAAGGTGGTGAACATCGACTGCTGGCGCGGCAACCGGGCCTCGGGCCAGGCGGGGTCGTGCGGCTTGAAGCGCAGCAGCGGCGGCTCGCTGCGTTCCTGGGCCTGGTCGATCAACTGGTTCAGCCTCACCAGGTTCACCGGGCCGTTGACGCGGTACAGCGCGGCCTCCGGCAGGTCGAACTGCTGCAACAGGAATTCCGACAATTCGGCCGGGCAGGTGTTCACCACCTCCAGCCTCAGTGCCCGCCCGAAGTGCCGCGTGGTCAGGCCGGAACGCAAGGCCTGGCGCAGGTTGGCCACATCGTCTTCGTCGACTTCGAGGTCGGAGTCGCGGGTGACGCGGAACTGTGAAAACGCCTCGACCTCGCGGCCCGGAAACAGCTCGCCCAGGTGGGCGCGGATCACGCTGGTCAGCAGCACGAAACCCTGCCGTCCCGGCACCAGCGCATCGGGCAGGCGGATCACGCGCGGCAGCACGCGCGGCACCTTGACGATGGCGATGGTGTTCTCGCGCCCGAAAGCGTCCTTGCCGCTCAGCCGCGCGATGAAGTTGAGCGACTTGTTGGCGACCTGCGGAAATGGGTGCGCCGGGTCCAGCCCCACCGGCACCAGCAGCGGGCGCACCTGATTTGCAAAGAACTTGCTCACCCACGCGCGTTGTGCCTCGTCGCGATCGGCGTGGTTCAGGATCACGATGCCCTCGGCCTGCAGCCGCGGCATCACCTCGTCGTTGAAGGCTGCGTATTGGTCGTCGATGATGGCGTGCGCCTCGGCCGCCACCGCGGCCAGATCGCGCAGCAGGCCGCTGGCACCGGGCTGGCGTGCGGCCTCGATGTAGTCGGCAAAACGCACCTCGAAGAACTCGTCCATGTTCGACGAGACGATGCAGATGTAGCGCAGCCGCTCCAGCAACGGCACGTCTTCACGCCGCGCCTGCGCCAGCACGCGGCGGTTGAATTCGAGGATGGCGCGCTCGCGGCTCAGCAACACCGGCATGACCGCCGCACTGGTCACGACGGCAGCGGTCACAGAACTGTCTTCCAGCGTCATGACACGAGTTTATGAAGGTTTTGCGACGGTTTGGTGACAGTCGTGACACTGCCGGCACGGGCTGGAACGAGGTGCGTCACGAACTGGTCACAAACCGGTGCCCAGTCGAATTGCAGCGCCCGCGCGCGGGCTTGATCGCGCGGGATCGACAAGGCGGCAAGCGCGGCCTCGCGAAGGTCATCGCGCATCACACCGCCGGTCGAATCGCCCAGCACGTCCAACGGCCCCGGCACCGGGTAGGCGGCCACCGGGGTGCCGCAGGCCATTGCCTCCAGCATGACGAGGCCGAAGGTTTCGCTGCGGCTCGGGAACACGAAAGCATCGGCTGCGCTGTAGATGTGCACCAGTTCCTCGCGCGTCACCACGCCCTTCCAATGCACCGCGGGGAACTGCCGGCTCAGCCGGTCCAGCACCGGCCCCACGCCGTAGACGACTTTGGATCCCGGCAGGTCGAGCGTCAGAAACGCTTCCAGGTTCTTCTCGTACGAGACCCGCCCGACGAACAGGAACACCGGGCGCGGCAGCCCCAGGTCGGCCCCGACGATGGGTTGGAACAGACTCAGGTCGACACCGTGCGACCAGCTCTTGAGGTTGCCGAAACCATGCGCTTCAAGGATGCCGCGCATGCCGGCGGTCGGCACCATGACACCGCTCGACGGCGCATGGAAGCGCTTGAACCAGGCGTAGCCCCAGCGCACCGGCAGGTGCAGGGCCTTGGCCAGAATGTCTGGAAAGCGCGTGTGAAAGGCGGTGGTGAATGCCCAGCCTCGGCTCAGGCAATGCGCCCTGGCCGCCGCGCCCAGCGGGCCTTCGGTGGCGATGTGGATGGCGTCGGGCTGGGCCGCGTCGAGCATCTGCGCAACGCGCTTGGCGGGACGCCAAGCCAGCTCGATCTCTCGGTACCCGGGGCAGGCGAATCGCTTGAAGCCGGAAGGCTCGACGACCACCACCTCGTGCCCGCGCGACAGCAAGCCGTGGTGCAGTTCGACCAGCGTGGTGACCACACCGTTCACCTGCGGCGTCCAGGCGTCGGTGACCAGGGCGATCTTCACGCGACGGGCGCGACGACCACGTCTGCTGCATCGGCCTGGGCAGGCCGCAGAGCCCGGGCACCGCGCCAGCCCTTTGAAGCGCGGCCCGACCAGTCGATGATCTCCAGCCGCCCGTCGGCGTGCTCCACCAGCGCGGTCAGACTTTCGACCCAGTCGCCGTCGTTGGCATACAGGATGCCGTCGATCTCGCGCAGCTCAGCGTGGTGGATGTGCCCGCACACCACGCCGTGCGCGCCGCGCTTGCGGGCCTCGCGAGCCAGTGCGGCCTCGAAGTCCCCCACATAGCTGACGGCCCGCTTCACCTTCAGCTTCAGGTACTTCGACAGCGACCAGTACGGCAGCCCCATGCGCGCGCGCAGCGAGTTCAGATACCGGTTCAGCCGCAGCGTGAACTCGTACAGCGAGTCGCCCACGTGCGCCAGCCATTGCGCGCACTGGATCACGCCGTCGAACAGGTCGCCGTGGGTAACCCACAGCTTGCGCCCGTCGGCGGTCTCGTGAATCCATTCTTCGGCCACCTCGATGCCACCGAAATCGTGGCCCAGGTAGCGGCGCGCGAACTCGTCGTGGTTGCCTGGAATGAAGACGACACGCGTGCCCTTGCGCGCCTTGCGCAGCAGCTTCTGGATCACGTCGTTGTGCGCCTGCGGCCAGTACCAGCTGCGCCGCAACTGCCAGCCGTCGATGATGTCGCCGACCAGAAACAGGTGGTCCGATTCGACATGCTTCAGAAAGTCGAGCAGCGCATGCGCCTGGCAACCCGGCGTGCCCAGGTGCAGGTCCGATATCCACACGCTGCGGTAGCGCAGGCTGCCGTCGGCGGGCGACTGCGGCAGCACGTCGGCAAGGTCGCCGTCGACCACCGCTTCGGCCCACGCACGCAGCACAGTGTGATCACGTTGCATGGGTCCCGATGGTGACGCGGCCCGGTGACAGGGTGAAGGCACGGCGATGACGCCGGCATGACAAGCCGCGCGCAGCCGACCCGGATAATCCGCCGATGCATCTGCTGATCCCGTTCGCGTCCGCGCTGTCGCCCGCCGCCGTTCACACCCTGGGCACGCTGCAACTGCCCCACTTGTCGAAACTGTTGTCGCGCCTGGGCAGCGGGCCGAGCAGCGGCTCCGACGAGTACAGCCTGAGCCCCCCGCATGAGCGCGCACTGGCCGATGCCTGGGGTTGGAGGGGTGCCGATGGTGCGCTGCCCTGGGCGGCGCAGCAGGCGCTGGCCGACGGGCTGGATGCGGGCCGTGGCGCGTGGGGGCTGCTGACGCCGGCGCACTGGCACGTGGGCCGCGATCACATCACGCTGGCCGACCCGCTGGCGTTGAAGCTGAACGAAGCCGAGTCGAAGCAACTGCTCGACGCGGTGCGCCCGCTGTTCAGCGACGACGGCTGGTCGGTGCACTGGGGCGCGCCCGACCGCTGGTACGCATCGCACCCCAGTTTTACCGAGCTGGCTTGCGCCTCGCCCGACCGCGTGATCGGCCGCAACGTGGACCTGTGGATGCCCAACACGCCGCAGGCCCGCAGCGTGCGCCGGCTGCAAAGCGAGGTGCAGATGCTGCTCTACACGCACCCGCTGCACGACGAGCGCGAGGCGCGCGGCGAGCTGCCGGTCAACTCGTTCTGGCTGCGCGGCTGCGGTGTGCAACAGGCACCGGAGAACGAGGCGGCGAGTCACACCGACGACAGCTTGCGCGCGCCGCTGCTGGCCGAGGACTGGGCGGGCTGGGCCGATGCGTGGCGCGCGCTGGACGCAGGTGCGATCGCCGCCTTGCTGGCGCGCGCCGAACAAGCCGAACCGGTGACGCTGACGCTGTGCGGCGAACGCTTGGCACAACGCTTCGAAACCTTGCCGCGCACGCTGTGGCAACGCTTCAGCCGCGGCTGGCGTGACAGCGCCGTCGCGCCGACTCTGGAGCGCCTGTGAGCGAACCCG
>JANNEI010000034.1:0-8703 GCA_031378565.1 Burkholderiales bacterium | reverse complement strand
CCCAGCAGCGGCCAGTGGCGCACGTCGGCCTTGGACACGAAACGAACCGGCTGCACCGCGTTGATGGCCAGGATGTCGAGCCACGAAATGTGATTGGAGACGAACAAGGTGGCGCCCGGACGCGGCGTGCCACCGACCTGCAAACTCACCCCCAGCGCACTCAGCATCCGTATCGACCAGCGGCCCACCTTCTGCATGCGCTGCGGCGGCTTCAGAAAAGGAAAGACGACGCCGCAGATCAGCGCACCTTGCAGCGTGCAGGCCGCGCAGCGCAGCAGCCGCCAGACACCCCTCAGCGTGCGCAAGGTCAGGCGGCCTCGTAGGCCACGTGGCCGGACACCAGCGTCCACTTCACGCGGCCCGGCACCTCGTGGCCCGCGAACGGCGTGTGCTTGCCCTGGCTCTTGAGCATGCCGGGCTGCACCGGCCAATGCTCGCCGAGCTTGAACAGGCACAGGTCGGCGACACCGCCTTCGACCAGCTGCCCCGCGCTGTGCGCCAGCGAACCCAGCGCATCGCCCAGCACCTTGACGGGACCGTGGGTCACGGTGGCCAGCGTCTGCGCCAACGGCAGCCCCATCTCATCGCCCCATTTGAGCGCCAGGCTCAGCAGCAGTTCGAGCCCGGTGGCCCCGGGTTCGGCTTCGGCGAAAGGCAGGTTCTTGGCGTCCTCGTCGACCGGCGTGTGGTCGCTGACCAGCGCGTCGATCGTGCCGTCGGCCAGGCCGGCGCGAATCGCGTCGCGGTCGCGTTGCTGGCGCAGCGGCGGCGTCAGGCGCATGGCAGCGTTGAAGTAGCCGATGTCCATGTCGGTCAGGTGCAGCTGATTGATGCTGACATCGCAGGTGATAGGCAAGCCTTCGGCCTTGGCGTGCCGCACCAGCTCGATGCCGGCAGCGCTGCTGAGCCGGCACAGGTGGACCCGCGCGCCGGTGTCGCGCACCAGCTCGAACAGCGTGTTCAGCGCAATCGTCTCGGCAATCACCGGCACGCCCGACAAGCCCATGCGCGTGGCCAGCGCGCCCTTGGCCGCCACGCCGTGACCCAGAAATCCGTCTTGCGGGCGCAGCCAGGTGGTGTAGCCGAAGGTGCTGGCGTATTGCAACGCGCGGTGCAGCACCAGCGTGTCGTTGAGTGCCACCTCGGCCTGCGAGAAGCCGACGCAGCCGGCCTCGGTCAACTCGGCCATTTCGGTCAGTGCCGCACCGGCCAGCCCGCGTGTCAACGCCCCCAGCGGGTACAGGTGGGCCTGGTTCAGGTTGCGGGCGCGGAACTTCAGCATCTCGACCAGGCCGGGCTCGTCCAGCGGCGGGTCGGTGTCGGGCAGGCAGACCAGACTGGTCACGCCGCCGGCCACCGCGGCGGCCATCTCCGACTCCAGCATGCCTTCGTGTTCGTGCCCCGGTTCACGCAACCGCACCGCCAAGTCGACCAGGCCCGGGGCGACCACCAGGCCACTCGCGTCGATGGTCCGGTTGGCGCTGAAGCTGGGCGTGACGCGACCCAGCGCCACGATTCGCCCGGCGGCGATGGCCACGTCGCCCACCGCATCGTGACCCGACGCAGGGTCGACGATGTGGCCGTTCTTGATGAGTATCTTCATGCCGCGCTCACTTCGAGTTCACGCCGAGTTGCCCGCGATCGTAGACATCACCGCCATCCGGACAGCGATGCCGAACGTGACCTGCGGCAGGATCACGCTTTGCTTGCCGTCGGCCACCGACGAGTCGATCTCGACGCCTCGGTTGATCGGGCCCGGGTGCATCACGATCGCGTCGGGATGTGCCAGCGCGAGCTTGTCGGGTGTCAGCCCGTAGTTCTTGAAGAACTCGCCCGCCGACGGCAGCATCGCGCCGCTCATGCGCTCGTTCTGCAGGCGCAGCATGATGATCACGTCGGCACCCTTGATGCCCTCGGTCATGTCGTGGCACACGCGCACGCCCATCTCCTTCAGGTCGCCAGGCACCAGCGTCTTCGGGCCGACCGCGCGCACCTCGGGCACGCCGAGCGTGGTCAGCGCGTGGATGTCGGAGCGCGCCACGCGCGAGTGCACGATGTCGCCGACGATGGCCACCGTAAGCCGGCTGAAGTCCTGCTTGAAATGTCGGATCGTGTACATGTCGAGCAACCCCTGCGTCGGGTGCGCGTGCCGGCCGTCGCCAGCGTTGATCACGTGCACATGCGGCGCGCAGTGCTGGGCGATCAGGTAGGGCGCGCCGCTCTCGCTGTGCCGCACGACGAACATGTCGGCATGCATCGCGCTCAGGTTCGCGATGGTGTCGAGCAGGCTTTCTCCCTTGGCGGTGCTGGAGCGCGCGATGTCGAGGTTGATGACATCGGCGCTCAGGCGTTTGGCCGCAATCTCGAAGGTCGTGCGGGTGCGGGTGCTGTTCTCGAAAAAGAGGTTGAACACGCTCTTCCCGCGCAGCAGCGGCACCTTCTTGACCTCGCGGTCGTTGACGCTCAGGAAGGTGCCTGCGGTGTCCAGAATCTGGTGGATGACGGCGCGCGGCAGGCCTTCGATGGACAGCAGGTGGATCAGCTCGCCGTGCGAATTCAACTGCGGGTTGCGGCGCGACGACATGTTCATGCGCCTTCCTCGATGTCGAAGCTGAAGCGGCCTGACTCGTCACGCGCCAGCGACAGCCGCTGCGCCGTCGGCAGCGCGATGCGCGCCGCCGAGTACGCGGCGTGCACCGGCAGTTGGCGCCCGCCCCGGTCCACCAGCACCGCGAGAGTCACGCTGGCGGGTCGCCCGAAATCGAAGATCTCGTTGACGACGGCGCGAATGGTGCGGCCGGTGTAGAGCACGTCGTCGATCAGCAGCAGATGGCGGCCTTCCACATCGAACGGCAGCCGCGTGTGGTCGGCACCGGCGGCCATGCCGCGCGAATTGAAATCGTCACGGTGCAGCGCGCTGGAAATCACCCCGAACTCGCCTTCGAGCTGCAGGTCGCGTTGCAGCCGCTCGGCCAGCCAGGCCCCGCCCGACCAGATGCCGATGAGCACACTGCCGGGCTGCAACAGGCCGCGCACGCCGACGGCCAGGTCGCGGTACAGGGCTTCGGCGTCGAGATGCAAGGTGCTCAAGCCAAGGCCCTCAGGTGTTGTTCGAGGATGATCGCCGCCGACGCGGCGTCCACGTCCGACGCACCCATCGCGAGTGCCTCGGTGGTCGTGTAGCGCTCGTCCACCTCGTGCACCGGCAGGTTGAAACGGCCGCGCAGCTGGCGCGCGAAGCGACGCGCGCGGTCGGTGTTCTGGTGGGGCGCGCCGTCGGGGTGAAACGGCACGCCGACGACCAGCGCATCGGGCTGCCACTCGGCGATGTGGCGGGCGATGCGGTCGAAGCGCGGCGTGCCGGTGGCGTCGATGGTGCCCAGCGGCTGCGCCGTGCGGGTCAGGGTGTTGCCGGTGGCCACACCCACCCGCAAAGTACCGAAATCAAACGCGAGAAACGAACGATGAGCCGCGGCCGGTGCAAGCAGCGGCAGGGTCATGCGTGTCCGGCCTCTTGGCTGAGCATGGCGGCGTCGATGCCGAGCAGCGACAGCGCGCGGCCGTAACGCTGGCCGACCGGCGTGTCGAAAATGACACCGGGCTCGGCACCCACATTGATCCAGTTGTTGCGGCTCATCTCGTCTTCGAGCTGGCCCGCGCCCCAGCCGCTGTAGCCCAGGGTGATCAACACCCGCTTCGGGCCGGTGCCGTTCGAGAGCGCTTCGAGCACGTCCTTGCTGGTGGTCATGGCCAGCCCGCCGGGGATTTTCAGCGACGAGTTGTAGTGCTCGCCGGACTCGCTTGCCCCCTCGTGCAGCACGAAGCCGCGCTCGGTCTGCACCGGCCCGCCGAAGTACACCGGCTCTTCCGCCATGTCGGCCCGGTCGAACGGCAACTCGACCCGCTCGAACAGGTTCTTCAGCTTGATGTCGATCGGCTTGTTGATCACCAGGCCCAGCGCACCCTTTTCGGTGTGCTCGCACAGGTAGACCACCGCGCCGGCAAAGGTGTCGCCGGCCAGCCCCGGCATCGCGATGAGGAACTGGTTGGTCAGGTTGGTGGTGTCGGACTGCATGCCGGTATTTTATTCCTGCGGCAGACTCGCGCCATGCTGCAAACACTCGATTCCGCGCTGGTCTGGTTGCGGCGTGACTTGCGTTGCGAAGACCACGCCGCGCTGCACCACGCCTGCCGGGCTGCGCGCCGGGTCTGGTGCGTCTTCGTGCTCGACCGCGACATTCTCGATCCGCTGCTTGCCGCCGGCCGCACGGCCGACCGCCGCGTCGAGTTCATCATCGACAGCCTGGCCCAGGTTCACGCGCAACTGGCCCGCTGGGGGCAGGCGCACGGCCACGCCGGGGTGGGTCTGATCGTGCGCCATGCGTCGGCGGTCGACGAGATTCCGGCGCTCGCCGCGGCCTTGCGGGTGCAGGCCGTCTATGCCAGCCACGACGATGAGCCCGCCGCGCTGCAACGCGACGCCCGGGTGCGCGAGGCCCTGGCGCGGGCCGGCACGGCGTTTCACACCCACAAGGACCACGTGCTGTTCGAGCGCAGCGAGGTGCTGACCCTGAGCAGCAAACCCTACAGCGTGTTCACCCCGTACAAGAACGCCTGGTTGAAGAAGCTCGATGCTTTCTACCTCAGCGCCTATCCGGTGGAAAAGTACGCCGCCCGCCTGGCACCGCTGCCCGCCGGACAGACAGGCGGCCCGCCCGATCTGCAGTCGATCGGCTTCGAGCCGACCAATTTGCACGCGCTGAAAATTCCGGTCGGCCCCGCAGGCGCGCAGGCCCTGCTGGCCGACTTCCTGCAACGCATCGACGACTACGAGGACACGCGCAACTTCCCCGCGGTCAAGGGGCCGAGCTACCTGTCGATGCACCTGCGCTTCGGCACGGTGTCGGTGCGCGAGCTGGCCCGCGAGGCCTGGACCCGAGTGCAGCGGGGCTCGCGCGGGGCCGAGGTGTGGCTGTCCGAACTGGTGTGGCGCGACTTCTACCACCAGATCCTGCACCACCACCCGCGCGTGGTTCACGACAGCTTCAAGCCCGAATACGACCGCATCCAGTGGGAACAGGGCGACGCGGCCCGCGCCTTGTTCGCTGCCTGGTGCGAGGGCCGCACCGGCTACCCGCTGGTGGACGCCGCGATGGCGCAGATCAACCAGACCGGCTACATGCACAACCGGTTGCGCATGGTGGTGGCGAGTTTCCTGGTCAAGGACCTGGGGCTCGACTGGCGTTGGGGAGAAGGCTACTTTGCCCTGCACCTGAACGACTTCGACCTGGCGGCCAACAACGGCGGCTGGCAATGGGCGGCGTCCAGCGGCTGCGACGCGCAGCCCTACTTCCGCATCTTCAACCCGGTCAGCCAGAGCGAAAAATTCGATCCGCAAGGCAAGTTCATTCGCAAGTATTTGCCAGCGCTGGCGGCCCTGCCCGATGCAGCGGTGCACTCGCCGTGGAACGCGCGGCCGGTCGACCTCGCCGCAGCTGGGCTGGTCATCGGCCGGGACTACCCGATGCCGGTGGTGAAGCACGACGAGGCACGCGCGCAGACGCTAGAGCGCTACCGCGTCGTCAAGGCACGCGACTGAGCCGGACCCGGTTCAGAACAGCTCCACGTCCCCGGTCTTCGTGGTGACCTTCAGTTCACCGCGGGCGATCAGGTCGGCATGGCTGCGCACCTGGTTTCGCCCTGCCTCCTTGGCGTAGTAGACCGCCTTGTCGGCCCGCTCGAAGGCACCGCTCGGGCTGTCGCAGGCGCTGACCTCGGTGAAGCCGATGCTCACGGTCATCCGCCCGACCTGCGGAAAGGAATAGCCCTCGGTGTTGGCGCGCAGGCGCTCGAAGGCCAGCATCGCGTCGGACTCGCCGTGACAGCGCATCAGCACCACGAATTCCTCGCCGCCAAACCGGTACAGCCGGTCGTGGAACCTGAAGGTGCTGCGCATCAGCCGGGACAGCAGCAACAGCACTTCGTCGCCGATCAGGTGGCCGTGGTTGTCGTTGACGCGCTTGAAGTGGTCGATGTCGATCAGGCCCAGCCAGGTGCTGCCGGTGCTTCCCGTGCTGCCGAGCAGGCGGCGCTCGGCCGCGTCGTCGCCTTCAAAGGCACCGCGCAACTCTGCCGACGCCTTCAGGAAGGTCTCGTCGAAGGTCTTGCGGTTGAGCAGGCCGGTGAGCGTGTCGCGCTCGCTGTAGTCGAGCAGGCTCTGGAAGTTGCGGTAGATGCGCAGGATGCTGCCGACCAGGCGCAGCGCCTGGCTGTCGAGCACGGCTTGCGACTCGATCTCGATCACGCCGATCACATCGCGATCGGTGATGACGGGAAACAGGCTGACCTGCGTGGCGCCCGCCACATGAATCACCCGCTGTGACGTGAAGGCCTGATGCCGCGCCGGGAAATCCGCCAGGCGGGGCAGCGTTTCGGGGTCGGCCCAGGCGGGGTCGGTGGTCGCGACCGACTGGTTGCCTTGCAACCGCGCCCGCGTCAGCCAGCGTTCCAGGCCCGGCTCGCCGACGCTGCGGTAGATGGCCACCGACAACGGGTGAATCAAGTCGTTGAGGGCACCCACCAAGGTGACATCGAGAACGTCGCGGTCACGAAAACCGGTCAGCTCCGCGAGGCGATCGACGAGCTCGGACATGGGCGCGGGTCAGCCATTGAGAGGAACACAAGGCAGCGACCGGCCGCAACTCAAGCCAGCGCTTCGTGCGAAGTGTATCGGCTGATCAGCGCCAGCAAGTCTTCCTCGGAGTAAGGCTTGCCCAGATAGTGGTCCACGCCCAGCTCGGCGGCGTAGTCACGGTGCTTTTGCGCAATGCGCGAGGTGATCATGATGACCGGCAGGTCGCGCAGCCGCGCGTCGCCGCGGATGTTGCGCACCAGGTCGAAGCCGTCCATGCGCGGCATCTCGATGTCGCTGAGCACCATTTGCGGCCGCTCCTCGGCCAGCCGCTCGAGCGCGTCCAGCCCGTCCTTGGCCAGCGACACGCGGTAGCCCTCGCGCACCAGCAGGCGCTGGGTCACACGGCGCACCGTGAGCGAGTCGTCCACCACCAGGATCAGCGGTGCCGCCCGCATCGGCGCGCTGGCAGCCGACAGCAGTGCCGATTGCGGTGCGCGCAGCGCGGCGTGCGTCGCAGCGCGTGCCGCGTCACCGTACAGCGTGGCCAGCGCCACCGGGTTGTAGATCAGGGCCACGGCACCCGAGGGCAGCAGCGTCATGCCGGCCAGGCCAGGCACCCTGGACAGTTGCGGGCCGAGGTTCTTGACCACCACCTCCTGGTTGCCGATCACTTCGTCCACGTGCAGGGCAATGCGCTGCTGTGCGCTGCGAATGACCACCACCTGCCGCATCCGGCCGCCCGGCTCGAAGCTTCGCGGGTTCAGTTGCAGCAACGCACCCAGCCAGAAGAACTGAAGGTTGCGATCGCCCGATGCGTAGGTGCCGCTTTCGTAGGCAGCGGCGATCTCGTCTTCCTTGGCGCGCCGGACCACTTCGACCAGCGTCGACGGAACCGCCACGGTCACGTCGCCCGAGCGCAGCATCACCACCTGTGTGACCGCCGTGGTCAACGGCAGCACCAGCTTGAAGCCGGTGCCCTGCCCCGAGGCGGTCGAGGTTTCGATGCGGCCGCCCATCGCATTCACTTCGGAGCGCACCACGTCCATGCCGATGCCGCGACCCGCCAGCTCGGTGACCTTGTCGGCCGTCGAGAACCCGGACGTGAAGATCACATTCGCCAGTTCGGCCTCGGTGTGGGGGGCCGAGCCGTCCAGCAGACCCGACGCCACGGCCTTGTCGCGAATGCGCAGAAGGTCCAGGCCCGCGCCGTCGTCGCGGACCTCGACACCCACCTCGTTGCCGTCCTGGCTGACCGCGACGACGATGGTGCCGGTCGCGTCCTTGCCCGCCGCGGTGCGCACCTCGGGTGCTTCGATGCCGTGCGTCACGCTGTTGCGCAGCAGGTGCTCGAACGAGCCGGTCATCCGGTCGAGCACGCCGCGGTCCACTTCGATGGAGCCGCCGACGATGTCGAGCCGAACCTGCTTTCCGGTTTCCTTGGCGGCCTGGCGAACGACGCGGTACAGGCGGTCGGACAGGCCTTCGAACTCGACCATCCGGGTGCGCAACAGGTCGTCCTGCAAATCGCGCGTCAGCCGTGCCTGGGCGGCCAACTCGTCCTCGGTGTTCTCCAGCGTGCGCTGCAAGGTGCGCTGCACCGTGGCCACGTCGTTCACCGACTCGGCCATCATGCGGGTCAGTTCCTGGAAGCGCGTGAAGCGGTCGAACTCCAGCGGGTCGAACGACTGCGCCGCGGCCTTGGCCGCCTCCAGGCGCGAACTCATCTGCATTTCGGCCTGCAGTTCGATGTCGCGCAACTGGCCGCGCAGGCGTTCGAGGTTGTCGGTCAGGTCGCCCAGCGATCCCTTCAGCGTGCCCACCTCGACCTCGATGCGCGAGCGGGTGATGCTGACCTCGCCGGCCTGGTTTACCAGCCGATCCAGCAAGGGCGCACGCACCCGCACCGACGAGGTTGCAGCGGTCAGGGTGCGGTCGACCTTCTGCCGTGGCGCGTTGGAGCGCGCGGCAAAACGAGACCAGTCGATGTCGGGCAACTCGATGACTGGCGCAGTCGGTGGCGCGCTTTCGCGCGACGCAGGCTCAGGCTCGACCGCAGCCACGGCGGACTT
>JANNEI010000026.1:0-11311 GCA_031378565.1 Burkholderiales bacterium | reverse complement strand
AAACACCATCGCGTTGATGCCCAAGACCATCGCCGGGCAGAAGATCAATTACATCGTCCTCGACGACGCGTCGGACACCACGGCGGCGGTCAGCAACACGCGCAAGCTGATCACCGAGAACAAGGTCGACGTGATCATCGGCTCGACCACCACGCCGAATTCGCTGGCGATGATCGACGTGGTGTCCGAGAACCAGACGCCGATGATCTCGATGGCCGCGTCGGCCCGCATCGTCGAGCCGCAGGACGCCAAGCGGCGCTGGGTTTTCAAGACGCCGCAGAACGACATCATGATGTCGCTGGCCATCGTGCAGCACATGGCCGATGCCGGCGTGAAGACCGCCGGCTTCATCGGCTTTGCCGACGCCTACGGCGAGGGCTGGTTCCAGGAATTCAGCAAGATCGCCGCCATCAAGGGCGTGCAGGTGGTGGCCAGCGAGCGCTATGCGCGGGCCGACACCTCGGTGACCGGGCAGGTGTTGAAACTGATGGCCGCCAAACCCGACGCGGTGCTGATCGGGGCCTCCGGCACGCCGGCCGCACTGCCGCAGAAAACCCTGAAGGAGCGCGGCTACGCCGGCCGGTACTACCAGACGCACGGCGTGGCCAACAACGACTTCCTGCGCGTCGGCGGCAAGGATGTCGACGGCACCTTCCTGCCGTCCGGCCCGGTGCTGGTGGCCGACCAGTTGCCCGCCACTCACCCGCTGAAGAAGTCGGCGCTGGCCTATGTGGCAGCTTATGAAGCGGCCTACGGCAAGGGCTCGGTGTCGACCTTCGGTGGCCACGCCTGGGACGCCGGGCTGCTGATGTCGGCTGCCGTGCCGGTGGCGTTGAAGAAGGCGCAGCCCGGCACGCCCGAATTCCGCGCGGCCCTGCGCGACGCGCTGGAAGGGGTCAAGGAATTGTCGGGCGCGCACGGCGTCTTCAACATGTCGGCCACCGACCATCTGGGGATGGACCAGCGCGCCCGCGTGATGGTGAAGATCGAGAACGGCGCGTGGAAGTACCAGCCCTGAGGCCACAGGCGTTGTGATTGCTGAAGGGGCCTGCAGGCCCCTTTATCATTCGCGCCCATGCATGAATTCGACGCGGTGATCATCGGCGCGGGTGCCGCCGGTCTGCACTGCGCGGGTATCGCGGGGCAGCTCGGCTTGAAGGTGCTGTTGGTCGACCATGCCGACAAGGTGGCCGAGAAAATCCGCATCTCGGGTGGTGGACGCTGCAACTTCACGAACCGCGACACGGCCCCCGCCAACTTCCTGTCCGCCAACCCGCACTTCTGCCGCTCCGCACTGGCGCGCTACACGCCGCAGGACTTCATCGACCTGCTGCAGCGCCACCGCATCGCCTTCCACGAAAAGCACAAGGGGCAGTTGTTCTGCGACGGGTCCAGCGACGACGTGATCCAGATGCTGCTGGCCGAATGCCGGCAAGGCGGCGTCACGCACTGGCAGCCCTGCGCGGTGGGCGAGGTCCGCCAGAGCGAAGGCCGCTTCGCGCTGTCGACCGACCGCGGACAGGTCGGCACGCGCAAGCTGGTGATCGCCAGTGGCGGCCTGTCGATCCCGAAGATCGGCGCCAGCGATTTCGGCTACCGAATGGCGCGTCAGTTCGGTCACCGCGTGGTCGAGACGCGCCCTGCCCTGGTGCCGCTGACGTTCGACGCCGCGGCCTGGACACCCTTCGTGCCTCTCGCCGGGCTGTCGCTGGAGGCGCGCGTGCAAACCGGCCAGGGCGCGGCGCGGGGCGAGTTCCTGGAAGACCTGCTGTTCACCCACCGCGGCATGAGTGGCCCGGCCATCCTGCAGATTTCGAGCTACTGGAAGCCGGGCACGCCGTTGCGGCTGGATCTGGCCCCCGGGCAGGATCTGGCGGCACTGCTGACGCAGGCGAAGAAAACATCGCGCCGCAAGCTCGCCAACGAGCTGGCCGAGGTGTTGCCGCGCCGGCTGGCGGATGCCTGGCTGCTCAGCCAGCCGGTGTTGGCCGACCGACCACTGGCCGAGGTGCGCGACCGCGATTTGCAGCAGTTGTCCATTGGCCTGAAATCGTGGGCGCTGACCCCGAACGGCACCGAGGGCTATCGCAAGGCCGAAGTGACCGCCGGCGGGGTGGACACGCATGAGCTGGGCTCGTCCAGCCTGGAGAGCCGGCGTGTCGGCGGGCTGCATTTCATCGGCGAAGTGGTGGACGTGACGGGCTGGCTGGGCGGCTACAACTTCCAGTGGGCCTGGGCCAGCGCGGCAGCCTGCGCCCGGGCCATGGCCGCCAGCAGCGATCGATGACGCGCCGCGTTGCGGGCCGACGGTGGGCCGGGCTATAATCGCGCTCTTTGCTGCCAACCCGCGCTGCGATCAGGGAACACAGACAGCGTCAGCGAGTTTCAACGTGCGTTGCAACCGACCACGCTTCTTCTCACCGCCACTCTGACTCCGAGCGCTCCATTTCAGGATTTAACCGTTACATGACTACGATTCGCGTCAAAGAAAACGAGCCGTTCGACGTTGCATTGCGCCGCTTCAAGCGCACCATCGAGAAGCTCGGCTTGCTGACCGACCTGCGCGCCCGTGAGTTCTACGAGAAACCCACCGCCGAGCGCAAGCGCAAGAAGGCGGCTGCCGTCAAGCGTCATTTCAAGCGCGTACGCAGCATGCAGCTGCCGAAAAAGCTGTTCTGATTTTTGTCTTGAGCCATCGGCGCTCACGCCCAAGAAGCCCGCGCCCCGTCGCGGGTTTTTTTACGCGGGCTGTTGGCGAAGATGCTTGATCGTTGACCGACTGTTCCCGAGGTTGCCATGAGCCTGAAAGACCAGATCACCGAAGACATGAAGACCGCCATGCGGGCCAAGGACGCGGCCCGGCTGCTGACCATCCGCGGCCTGCTGGCAGCGCTCAAGCAGCGCGAGGTCGATGAGCGCATCGTGCTCGACGACGCGGCGGTGGTCGCCATCGTCGACAAGCTGATCAAGCAGCGCAAGGACTCGATCACGCAGTTCACCGCCGGCAACCGGCCCGACCTGGTCGACAAGGAAGCGGCTGAACTGGTGGTGCTGGAAGCCTATCTGCCGCAACGCCTGAGCGCCGATGAGGTCCGTGCTGAGGTGGCGTCGATCGTGGCCGGGCTGGGGGCCAGCGGCCCCGGCGACATGGGCAAGGTGATGGCTGCGGTCAAGGTGCGTCTGGCCGGCAAGGCCGACATGAGCCTGGTGTCGGCGGCCGTCAAGCAAGCGCTCAGCCGCTGACCGAAGCCTGTTTCGCAAGCAATCGACACCGTCCGGGCAGGGAGGCGCGCATGACACAGGTCCCACCGATTCAGCCGATTGCCGACGATGTGTGCGTGGCCGGCCAGCTCGGGCCTGAAGCCATGGACTGGGCCGCGCAGAAGGGCTTTCGCAGCATCATCAACAACCGGCCCGACTTCGAGGGCGGCCCGAGCCAGCCCACCAGCCACGCGCTGGAAGCCGCAGCCCTCGCGGCCGGCTTGATGTATGTCCACCTGCCCGTGGGCCCGTCTCATCAAACGCCACAAGAGATCGCGAGCTTCGCGCACTTGCTGGCCACCTTGCCCCGGCCCATCCTTGCGTTCTGCCGCAGCGGCACGCGCTCGGGCAAGCTGTACCGCGCAGCCACAGGCGGCTGACGCATGGCGTGAAACCGAGCACAAACACTCAGCCTACAGGGTGTGCGTGCGACCTAGAATCCAGTCGCCCGACAAACGTTCAGTCGGCTGCCCTCACCAGCCGAACCTTCCTCAATCCCGCCCGTTCCACCGGAGACGCCCGTGCCCCTCTTGCTCAAGTGCGTGCGCCTGATCGACGCGTTGACCGATCGTTTCGGTGCCGTTGCCAAATGGGCGGTGATCCTGTCGTGTTTCATCAGCGCCGCCAACGCGGTTGTGCGCTACACGTTCGACTACAGCTCCAACGGCTTCCTCGAAATTCAGTGGTATTTGTTCGCGGTCTGCGTGATGTTCGGCGCGGCGCAAGTTCTGCGAGTCAATGAGCATGTTCGCGTCGACGTGCTCTACGGCCGGTACTCGGGCAAGACGCAAGTGCTGATCGACATCTTCGGCATCGTCTTTTTCCTGCTGCCGGTGATGGTGGCCATGCTTTATTTCTCGTTTCCGCTGTTCCTGAGGATGTATGTCTCGAACGAAATGTCGAGCAACGCCGGGGGCCTGCTTCGCTGGCCGGCCATGTTGACCTTGCCGCTTGGCTTCAGCCTGATGATTCTTCAGGGCTTGTCTGAACTCATCAAACGTGTGGCCTGGTTGCAGCACAAATACGACCTCGACATTCACTACGAAAGACCGCTGCAATGAGCATGGAATCCTTCGCCCCGCTGATGTTCGCGGGGTTGATCCTGATCATGCTCATCGGTTTTCCGGTGGCGTTCTCGCTGTCGGCGCTGGGCCTGCTTTGCGGCTTCATCGCAATCCAGATGGGCTGGTTCACGCCCGAGTTCATGAGCGCGCTGCCGCTGAATGTGTTCGGGATTCTTTCCAACGAGTTGCTGCTGGCGATCCCGTTCTTCACCTTGATGGGATCCATCCTGGAGAAATGCGGCCTGGCCGAGGACATGCTCGACTCGATGGGCCAGTTGTTCGGCCCCGCGCGCGGCGGCCGGGGTTACTCGGTGATCATCGTCGGCTTCATCCTCGGTGCCATCACCGGCACGGTGGCCGGGCAGGTGATCGCGATGGCGATGATTTCGCTGCCGGTGATGATGCGCTACGGCTACAACATGCGCTATGCCACCGGCGTGCTGGCTGCGTCCGGCACCATCACGCAACTGGTGCCGCCCTCGCTGGTGCTGGTGGTGATGGCGGACCAGCTCGGGCAGTCGGTCGGCGACATGTACAAGGGTGCCTGGGGTCCGTCGATCCTGCAGGTGCTGATCTTCGCGATCTACACCTTCCTGCTCAGCCGAATCCGGCCCGATCACGTGCCCGGTGTTCCGAAAGAAGCACGCACGCTAGACGGTTGGGCGCTGTGGCGAAAGTGCCTTCGCGGCATCATCCCGTCAGCGATCCTGATCTTCGCCGTGCTGGGCAGCATGGGCGGATTGCCGGGCATCAACACCGCCATCGCAACGCCGACCGAGGCGGGTGCCATGGGCGCGATGGGCGCCTTCATTCTGGCGGCCATTCACAAGCGCCTGACCTGGCAACTGATCAAGGAGGCGATGACCGGCACCATGCGCATCACCGCGATGGTGGTGTTCATCCTGATCGGTTCGCGCGTGTTCTCGCTGGTGTTCCAGGGCGTCGACGGTGGCAAGTGGATCGAGCACATGCTGACCAGCCTGCCCGGCGGTCAACTGGGCTTCCTGATCGTCGTCAACATCTTCATCTTCTTCCTGGCGTTCTTCCTCGACTTCTTCGAGATCGCCTTCATCATCCTGCCGATGCTCGGGCCGGTGGCGGCCAAGCTGGGCATCAACCAGATCTGGTTCGGCGTGCTGCTGTGCGTGAACATGCAGACCAGCTTCATGCACCCGCCGTTCGGCTTCGCCCTGTTCTACCTTCGCGGCATTTCCGACACCTTGTTCAAGAACGGCGCGATTACGGAGAAAGTGAAGTCGAACGACATTTATCTGGGCGCCATCCCCTGGGTGTTGATGCAGCTGGTGCTGGTTGCGATAGTGATCTTCTTCCCGCAAACGGTGACGATGTTCCTCGACAAGGAACTCAACATCGACATCGACAAGGTGAAGATCGAAGCGCCCACGGAGTCGAGCTTCGGCGGGACGAAGGACAAGAATCAGAACCTTGACGATCTGTTCAAACCGCGCCCGGGCGACACGGCGGCCAGTGGATCAAAGTGACGTGTGAAGCAACGTGACATCGCACCCGCTTGAGACGCAAGGCAGCATCGAGGGGCCGGCCTTCACGACGGTCGTCAAAGCCTTGGCGAGCGCGCTGGTGGCCTCGCTGGCCTACTTCGGACTGAACAGCATGCACCTCATGCTGGAGCAGCGCTGGTCATGGACGGCGCTTCTGTTCATGGCCGGTGCCGCCGTGTTTCTGGTGGTGTGCTACTGGTGGATGTTGTGCAGTCGCACCCGCATCAGTGCCACCGGCATCCGGCAAACGTGGATCACCGACAAGCAGATCGCGTTCACCGAGATCACGCAGATCAAGCTGATTCACGTGCCGGGTCTGGCGTGGCTCATCTCGCCTCGGCTGGTCGTTCGCTCACGCTCACCCGGTTCCACCGTTTTCCACACGGCTGATCGGGCGGTTCTGGCGGCGTTCAAACGCCTGACGCTCGGACTTCCGCCCATCGACCAGCACACGGCCTGACTCCGGAGACCGCCACGAAAAAGGCCCCGCATTGCGGGGCCTTTGCATTTGCGACGCTGCGGAACTACAGCTTCTGCGCCTGCATGAAATCGTCGAAGCTGGCTTCGGCAAAGCGGAACCACAGGTTCTGGTCGGCACGGAATTTGGAATAGTCGGCGTACACCTTGTTCCAGCTCGGGTTCTTGGCCGACAGTTCGGAATACAGAGCCATGGCTTCCTTGAACGCCAGTTCCATCACGTCCTTGGGGAAACGGAACAGCTTCGTGCCGCCACCCACCAACTGCTTCAACGCTGCCGGGTTGCGGGCGTCGTACTTCGCCTGCATGTCGACGTGGGCGTACGACGAAGCCGCTTCCACGATCGCCTTGTACTCCGGCGTCAGCGCGTCGTAGGCTTTCTGGTTGACCAGAATGTCCAGCTGCGGGCCGCCTTCCCACCAACCCGGGTAGTAGTAGTTCGGTGCGACCTTGTTGAAGCCAAGCTTCTGGTCGTCGTACGGGCCCACCCACTCGGCCGCGTCGATGGTGCCCTTTTCAAGCGCCTGGTAAATCTCGCCGCCGGGGATGTTCTGCGGCACGCCGCCCATGCGCTCGAGCACCTTGCCGGCAAAGCCACCGATGCGCATCTTCATGCCCTTGATGTCGGCCGCACCCTTGATCTCCTTGCGATACCAGCCGCCCATTTGCGCACCGGTGTTGCCCCCCGGGAAGTTGATGATGCTGTACTTGGCATAGAACTCGCGCATCAGCTTGAGGCCATTGCCTTCGTACATCCACGCGGTCATCTGACGCGAATTCAGGCCGAACGGAATCGCACATCCCAGCGCAAAGGTTTCGTCCTTGCCGAAGAAGTAATACGGTGCCGTGTGCGCCGCCTCGACGGTGCCGCCCTGCACCCCGTCGATCACCCCGAACGCCGGCATCAATTCACCGGCAGCGTGGGTGGAGACCTGAAACTTGCCCCCGGTCATGTCGCTGACCTTCTTGGCGAACACATCTGCAGCGCCGAAGATGGTGTCTAACGCTTTCGGAAAACTCGACGCCAGACGCCAGCGCACATTGGCCTGCGCATGCACGATGGCAGGCGCAACACCGGCGGCCAACACGCCAGCCAAACCGGTTTGTCGAATAAAGGAACGACGTTCCATTGCAAATCTCCTGTGGTGATGCGGGGAAAAAACCAAACGCGACGAATTCTAGGAGTCAGCTCTCGCTGCCCTCACAGGGACTTACCCGTGCGCAAAACACGCCGCTCGCCGCGCCGTCTGCGTCAACACGGAACGCTGCCGGCCGGGCTTCGCGGCGGCTCAGCTGCCGGCGATCTTCATGCGGTCGATCAGCACCGAGCCGGTCGTCTTGCCGCCCATCGTGTACGCGTCGGCACCCACGCCCTGAAGTCCCTTGAACATCTGCTTCAGGTTGCCGGCAATGGTGATCTCGTTGACCGGATGCGCGATGCGCCCGTCCTCGACCCAGAAGCCGGCTGCGCCGCGCGAGTAGTCGCCCGTGACGTAATTCACGCCCTGCCCCATCAGCTCGATCACGAACAGGCCGCGGCCCAACTTGCGCAGCATCGCGTCCAGGTCGTCACCGGGCTTCGTGCGGCGGCTGCTCAGCACCAGGTTTTGAGAACCGCCGGCATGGCCGGTCGTGCGCATGCCCAGTTTGCGCCCCGAGTAGGTCGACAGGAAGTAGCCCTGCACCACACCGCCTTGCACCACGCTGCGCGCGCGCGTCACCACGCCTTCGTCGTCGAACGGCGAACTGGCCTTGCCGCGCAACAGGTGAGGGTCTTCATGGATGTCGATGTGCTTCGGCAACACCTGCTTGCCCAGGCTGTCGAGCAGGAAGCTCGACTTGCGGTACAGCGCGCCGCCGCTGGTGGCCTGAACGTACGCACCCAGCAGACCCGAGGCGAGGCTCGACTCGAACAGCACCGGCACTTCGCAGGTCTTGACCTTGCGCGATTTCAGCCGCGACAACGCGCGCTCCGCGGCATAGCGGCCCACCGCCTCGGGCGCGGCCAGTTCATCGGCCGAGCGCATCGACGTGTACCAGGCGTCGCGCTGCATGTCGGGCCCGCCGCGGCCCGGCACCGAGGCAATCGGTGCCACCGACAGCGAGTGTCGCGAGCTCGCGTAACCGCCCCGAAAGCCGCGGCTGTTGCCCGAGAAAAAGTGTGATTGCTGGGCCGACACGCCCGCGCCCTCGGAGTTGGTGATCCGCTTGTCGACTTCGAGTGCGGCCTGTTCGCAGCGCATCGAAATTTCTGCCGCGTGTTCGGCATCGATAGCCCACGGATGGAACAGGTCGAGGTCGAGCAGCGCCGCCTTGCCCATCGCCAGGTCGGCCGCGTCGGGCAGGCCTGCGGCCGGATCTTCGGCGGTGAAGCGGGCGATGTCGTAAGCCGCGCGCACCGTCTGCTCGAGCGCCGCGCGCGAGAAGTCGGACGTGCTGGCATTGCCGCGCCGCTGGCCCAGATACACCGACACGCCCATCGATTTGTCGCGGTTGCGTTCGACGTTTTCGATCTCGCCCTTGCGCACCGACACCGACAAGCCGACGCCTTCGGACACCTCGGCCCCCGCATCGCTGGCACCCAGCGATTTCGCGAACGCCAGGCTGTCATCCACCAATTGGCGGAACAGGTCCGGCGAGTACGAGAAGCCGACTTTCGCCGACGCGTCTGAGGGGGAACGGGACATGTGTGGGGCGCTGGGCAGGCGCTGGTCTGGAGAAGGGCAAGATGAGCCGGCGGTCGCTTCAGCGCGACCCGCGGCAAAGCGTCCGGGCTATCATAACCAGCGAGTTTCCGACCCCCCGTGGCAACCGCCGACATCGCCCCATTCCGCTGCTTCCCATCCCATGCCCCGCACCCCGAACGCCCCGCCCGACGAAGCCCCACAAGACGCCGTCATTCCGCAGTTTTTCGGGCGCGTCAGCAAGACCCAGTTGAAGAAGGCGTCTCACGATTTGCAGGACCTGGGCGAGGCGGTGGTGGCCCTGCCCGACGACCGCCTGAACGGGCTGCCGATCGACGAAACGCTGCTGTACGCGATTCGCCAGTATCGCAAGACGCGCACCCATGAAGGACGGCGCAGGCAGATGCAGTACATCGGCAAGCTGATGCGCCGCACCGATCCCGAGCCGCTGCGCGAGGCGGTCGCCGCGATGGACCTGGGCCACGCCAAGGACTCGCTGGCCCTGCACCAGGCCGAACGCTGGCGAACCGATTTGCTTGCCGACGACGCAGCCCTCACCGGCTGGACGCAGGCGCATCCGCAAGGCGATCTGCAGCAACTGCGCAGCCTGCTTCGCGCGGCCCGCAAGGACGCCGCGGTCGAGCCCGAGAAGCGCAGCGGCAAGGCCTTCCGTGAACTGTTCAAGTTCATCCGTGCGGCGATGCAGGAGGCCAGGGAATGAATGCTCTGGATACCGTCCGCATCGGCGTGGTCTCGGTCAGCGACCGCGCCTCCATTGGCGTCTACGAGGACAAGGGCATCCCTTCACTGAAAGCCTGGCTGGAGCGCGCCGTGCGCAACCCCATCGAGTGGGAAACACGGTTGATTCCCGACGAAGCCGCCGTCATCAGCGCGGCGCTGTGCGAGTTGGTCGACACCGCCGGCTGCCACCTAGTGCTGACCACCGGCGGCACCGGCCCCGCGCTGCGCGACGTGACGCCCGAGGCCACGCTGGCGGTGGCCGACAAGGCGATGCCCGGCTTCGGCGAGCAGATGCGCCAGATCAGCCTGAATTTCGTACCCACCGCGATCCTGTCGCGCCAGGTGGCGGTGATCCGCGCCCAGGCGCTGATCATCAACCTGCCGGGCCAGCCGAAGTCGATCGCGGAAACACTCGAAGGCCTGCCTGCCGCGCAGCCGCCGGTTCACGGCATCTTCGCGGCCGTGCCGTATTGCGTGGACCTGATCGGCGGGCCGTACATCGAATGCGACGCGGCGGTGTGCAAGGCGTTCCGTCCCAAATCAGCGCGGCGCGCACCATCGACATGATGGCCGGCATTGGGTTGCGCCGGATTGCGCTCACCTTGCTCGTGCTCGTTGTGGCGGCGTCGCGAGTCGGTGCCGTCGAGCCGACCATCGCATTCACGGTTAACGCGGGCGACACGATGATCGGCCTGTCGAACACGGTGCTCGTCTCGCCCGCCGCGTGGCGCGAGGTGGCCGCGCTGAACCGCTTGCCGAACCCGAACCGCATCGCGCCCGGGCAGGTGCTCGTCATCCCGCAACGCCTGCTGCGCTGGCAGACCGTGCCGGTGGCGCTGCTGTCCAGCAGCGGCGACGTGCGGGTCAACGATCAGCCAATGGCGGCGGGCGGTGGGCCCGTCACGCTGTCGGAAGGCCAGCGATTGCAAACCGGCGACGGCGGCTCTGCCGTGCTCCAGATGAGCGACGGCTCGCGCTTCAAGCTGCCGCCGAGCAGCCTGGCCGAGGTCGTCGCCAGCCGACGCTACGCGGCGCGTGGCGGGGCGGAGCCGGCACCCGGCAACAGCGCCAGCACCGGCGCGTTCTCGGGCGTGCTGCGCGTGTTGAGCGGGTCGGTCGAAGTCTTCGCCAGCAAGCTGCAGCGGGCGCGCCCGCTCGAGGTCACCACACCGACGGCGGTGGTCGGTGTGCGCGGGACCCATTTCCGCGTGAGCTACGAAGAGGCGGCCAACCGCGCGACCCGCACCGAAGTGCTCGAAGGTCTGGTGCGTGCCGACACCGCCGGCGCATCGGCAGGTGCCGACGTGGCCCGCGCCTTCGGCGCGCGGCTCGACGCCGACGCCAAGCCGCCCGCCGTGGTGGCGTTGCTCGCGGCACCGAACCTGGCTGCCGTCGCGCAGCGCTTCGAGCGGCCGCTGATCCGTTTCATCACCGACCCAAGCGACGGCGCATTGCGCGTTCAGATTGCAGCCGATGCGGCGTTCGACAGCGTCGTCAGTGACCAGCGCGTGTTGGCTGGCAGCGTTGTGCGCGTGGCCGGCCTGCCCGATGGCGACTGGCATCT
>JANNEI010000024.1:0-11567 GCA_031378565.1 Burkholderiales bacterium | reverse complement strand
GGTTTGGCCCCAACTGTTCAGTTGAACACGGTTCGTACTTCAAGTTCGATGGAATATATCGGCCCGGGCCTGCGTTGATTTTTGCGGATGATGTATTCATCGGCGCGGGTTGCGAATTCAATATCCGCGTGGGACTGACGGTTCGAAGCAACTGCCTGATCGCGTCGGGATGTCGATTCATCGATCACGATCATGGATTCTCGACGCGACAGATCCCGATGGCGAAGCAGGCGAACGGTATTGAAGCCGAAATCGTGCTGGAAAACGATGTCTGGATCGGTGCCAACGTTGTCGTGCTCAAAGGTGTCACGGTTCACCGTGGAGCGATTATCGCAGCAGGATCGGTATTGACGCAGTCCGTCGGTGAATTCGAAATCTGGGGTGGCATTCCAGCTCGCAGGATCCGCGATCGTCCTGGCAATTGAGGGCGATGCAGACAATCACGGCACCGGTCACAAAGCTATCAACGCCACCCGCAAGTCGCTGGCAATGCGAGTGCCCAAATACTCGAATCCCGCTTCGTTCGGGTGCACTCCGTCAGGCCCGATATACAGGTCGCCATTGCCGGTTCCGTTCGGAGCGCTCGTGTTGCCTGTTCCCGTCTGCCAGGCACCGCTGGCCGGCGCACTGGCACCCGAACTGTTGACCCAACCGCCGTTGAGGTTGTCGAGGAACACCCACGGTCCGCCGACCGCTTGCAGTGCGGCCTTGATGGTCACGGCCATCGGCTGGGCCATCACGTACGTGGCGTTCGAGGTGTTCGGTGCCCACGGACCCAGCGAGACCAGCACCGAATCGGGCAAGGCGGCCCGCAGGTCGGTGTAGTAGCCAGCCACCCCCTCGTTGAAAGCGGCAAGTGCGTCGGCCCCAGTTGCATACAGCCCGGCCATCGGGAACGCATTGTTGTCGTTGATGCCACCGGCAGTGATGAACAGGTCGGGCTGAATGTCCACGCTGCTCGGCAGGCGGGCGCGGAATGTGTTGCCCGGGTTCCTCGTGTCGGCGTTGGCGTTGTGGCGCGAGTAGCCGGTGCCGCCGAGGGCGTCGACGTCGAGATGCGGAATTCCAAGCAGTGCCGCTGCTTCCCAGAACGGGCCGGCACCCCAGTTCCGCGCTGACCCGCCACCGTACGAGTCGGCCATGACTGCCATCGACGGCTCGGCTGAACGGTCCCAAGCCTGCAGGCTGTCCCCGGGCGCGATGACGATCGAGCAAGGCCCGCGCGACGATCGCCCATACAGCGAGACATGGCGTGCAGCCGCCGAGCCAAAGTCAAAACGTGTCAAGCAGTCTTGCACCGACAAAAGCGCACCGCTGATACCCCCAGCCATCGACGTCCGAATCAGTCTGGGTGCGACGTACTGGCCATCCACAACCAGCGTCACCCACAGGTCACCGCCAGAGAACAGAACCTCGAACGCCCGCCCGCTGAACACGAAGTGCAGGCCGCACACGCCGTCGCAGTTCAGCGTGGCGGCTTGATGCGGACGTGCCATCGGGTAGGTCTCACGGTTGGCGAACCTTCCGGCAAATCCACCATGCAGCTTCCAGCCGTCGCGTCGATGTCCCCACACTTGCGAACTCGTCGCCAGGGTCAGCTTGAGCGGATTCTCCAGCGGAGGCTCGTACACAACGGCGGCACCCAGCGACGAGGCCGGGTCGTTGTTGGCACCCTGCGAGACATCGACCAAGGTGCTGCCAGCGGTCAGCAGCCCCTTTTGCAGCCCGGCCTTGACGCGGCTCAGCGGCGTTGGCGGCGGCGAAGGTGCCGGCGGCGCGGGCGCGGGTGGTGGCGGAGCGGGGGCTGGCGATGGCGCCGGGCCGGCAACCGGCGGCGCGACCGCCGCGTCGCCGCCGCCACCACAACCCGCAACAAGTGTGGCCGCCGATGACGCCGCCATCAGCGCACACAGCCGGACCAAAACCTCGCGGCGCGACGATTCGCCAGCCGCAGACGCGGCCGCCAGTTCGTCAAGGTTGATCGGCGTGTGTGGGTGCTGACTCGAACTCATGACTCAGGCTCCGGAAGTTCTGCCCGACTCCAGCTGCAGGACACGCTGGTAGGTGGCCAGGTAGTTGTCGATGGCGAAGGTGGCGACGAAACGGTTTGCCCAGGCGCGACCCGCGGCCGCGCGGCGTTCGCGCTCGCTGGTCGGGCGGTTCAGCAACGCGGCCAGCACCGTGGCACCGGCCTGTGCCCAGGCGGACAAGTTGTCGGTGTGCTTGAGGCGGGGCAGGTAGGTAGCCACCTCACCGCCCACCTCGTTCATCGGTGCGTCGCCGGTTGTGAGCACGGGGCAGCCGCAGGCCATCGCTTCGACGATCGGCCAGCCGAAACCCTCGGCCAGACTGGGGAACAAGAACGCCTCTGCAAACGAATACAGGGCTTCCAGGGTTTCGTTGTCGAGCCCGCTGAAAAACCGCACCCTGCCTTGTTCCGGCACTTGTGCGAGGGCCGCCTGAACAGCCTCGCCCTGCCGCGGGCTGACCATCCACAGCTCAAGCGGTGTGCCACCGCTGCGAACGACATCGTGCGCGTAGCGCGCGTAAAGCAGAACCACACCCGCCGTGTTCTTGTACCACTGCCCGCCGCCCACATGCAGCAGGCAACCGCGCTCGTCGGCCGGCAGGCCGGCCTCTTGAAGGACCTGCCGTGCGCCTTCGCGCGGGACCGGCTGGTACGGATGGTTCAGACCGTTGTAGACCACTTCCGACGTCACGGGAGAGACACCGCCGAATCGGTGCAAGTCCTCACGCGACTTCTGCGAGATGGAGATGAAGTGCCGCGCACGGCGGAAGCCGCTTCGGATGTAGCGCTGGTAGATGCGGCCGGTGACCGAGGTCGGATTCTCAGGAATGTCGCCCAGCGCCGAACGCAGCGCCAGCAGGTCATGGCAGTGCACCACGTGCGGCCGATCCACGGCTTGCGGAATCCATGGACCGAGCGCCTGGTCACAAAAAACGTAAAGCGTGTCCGCCGGGTCGGACCGGATCGCCGCGCGCATCTGGCGGGGGAACAGCAGATATTGGTCGACATAGCCGGCCCACTTGGACAGCCGCCCCGCAGGCACACGCCGCTGCATCACGGCGTCGGGTTGGCGAAGCGCCACCTGATGGCCGCGCGCCCGATAAGCGCTGGCCAGCATGCGCGCGAAATGGGCCTGACTGCGCGAACCCACGAACGTGGGGTGGGTGTAGAGCACCAGATTCATGTCGCGCCGTGTCCGCGTGTCCAGCGCGCAGGTGCGACCCGCGTCGGCAACAACGGGAGCAGGCACGCCGCGAGCCCCTTCAGCGTCAAGAAGGCATTCAGCGAACGCAACGCATAGCCCAGGCAGTCGATGCGCCGCCCACCTGCCCACGACCGCACGGCGCAACCGTAGTAGCCGAGTGCGGCCTTCCGGCGTGCGACGCGACGGACGCCGGCAAAGCTCGAGTCCTCGGCCATCGCGTGCCAACAGGCGGCAGATCCGCGCAGCCAACCCAACCCGCCTTGTCGACTCAGGCTGCCGCCATGAGTACGCCATGCGGCGAGGCGATCTCGAACGAACCACGCCCCAGCCCCATCGCGGCACAGCAGGTAGGTCAACCACAGGTCGTAGGCAGGCCCGGCGTCAGATGGCAGTTTGGCCGGGAGCGAAGTACGCCGAAAAAGGGAACCCATGGCCATCGGGATGGTCTGGTCGCCGACCAAGGTGACGAACGGCAAGTGCATGCCCTCGGAAAGCTTCGTTCGACCCCAGGTGGCTGAGTTGCGGTCACTCTCGTCATCGAGTCGGCGGCCGAACTCGTCAACGATCCAGTGGTCGCAAAACGCGAGTACGGCATCAGGTTGCTCGCGGAGCACCCCGGCCAGCCGTTCGACGAAGGCCGGTGCCAACCAGTCGTCGTGGTTCAACACCGCGATGTACTCGCCCTCTGCCTCGCCAAACGAGACCCAGTGGTTACGCGCCACGCCCAGCGCTGGCGAGTTGTGGCGGTAGCGTAGGCGAGGGTCGCCGAAGGCCGCGACAAACCCGCGCAGGCTGTCGTCGGGGGAGTCGTCCGACACAATGACCTCGATCTCTTGCCACGATTGGCCGAGAGCACTGGCGATCGCGACAGACAGGTGGTCGTGGCGCGACCGGTAGGTGGCGATCACGATGCTGACAAGCGGGCGGGACATGGGCGTGAACTCAGCAACCCGCATCGCTGCCAGCCGACGCAAGCGCCGGTATGCAAACTGCAGGCGACTCGGTGACGCGCGATGCGGCGGTGGTTGCGACAACACGAGGTGGGCCGCTCGCGTCCGCCTCGCACCGCAGAACGAACTGAAACCCGAACATCCCGGGGAAACGGGCCAGCCCTTTCCGATCGATCGCCTTCGACCACGTCGGACCCAGGCGGCTCGACAGCGGAACACCACCGTCGGCACACCGCTCGCGCACGATGAATCCGGCGTCCTGGACCAGGCGCGCCGCACTGCTCCAGTCGAAAAAGCGAACATGCGTGCGGTCCATCAGACCGCCCTCGGTGTACTCGAAGCGCCCGCGCAGGAACTCAAGGCGCTGCTTCCAGAACAGCACGTTTGGCAAGGCCACGATCAAGCTGCCTCCCGGCCGCAGACAGGCTCGCAAACGCATCAGCACCTGTTGCGGATCGAGCAGGTGCTCCAGGACATGCGAGCAGACGATGCAGTCGAACTCGCCGAACCCGGCGGGCTCGCAGGTGTTCAGATCGGCCACCTCCACCCGGTCGATCCGCTGGCGAGCCTCGCGCGCCTCGGCCTCGCTGTGGGTCACTCCTGCCACGACACACGACATCGAGGCCTTGACTGCGGCACCGAAGACCCCGCCGCCGCAGCCGACGTCCAGCAATGTGCGGGCGCTGGCGGGAATGCGCTGGAATACGGCCTGGTTGATGGACTGGTAAATCATCGATCTGCCGTTTCGTTGCATCGATCAGTGAACGGTTCGAGGCCTCAGGCGACTGCCGGCGTGCGGTTGCGATAGCGGTTCCACAGCACCCGTCTCAGCGGTGCCACGCGGATCACCGCGTACACCACCACCGGCGCAATCAGGTCGAATCCGACGGTGCGGTACTTGGCCCAGGGGATCGTCGAGAACCGGCCCAGCCGATACTGCCGAACCCGGCCGCGCAGCGCCCGCAGCAAATGCATGGCATTGAACCGGTGCGCAAACTCCGGGTGCTTCTGCGCATAGATGGCGTGCGAAATGATCGCGCGGGTCACCTCGCGCTCGGAGACGCTGCGCCAAGGGTGAAAAACCACCGCGTCGGCGGCGAACACGATGCGTGCGGGATGCGCCTTCAGCCGGTCTGCCAGATCGCAGTCTTCGAGGCAGGCGAACGGAAACTCCTCATCGAACCGGCCCACCGCCTCGAACACGCTGCGCTTGACGAGCAGGTTGCAGGACCACAGCACCCCTCCCGCTGTGTTCAGTGGCGCGTGGTGATTGCCGTTCGGACGCTCGCCCACGGCATGAATGGCGCCTTCGATCACCTCGGCCTGCGGGCAGCCGGCGAAACGGGCCGCGTAAGCCTGCAGCAGGTCGCCTTGCAGGTAACAGTCGTCGTCGAGAAACAGCAGCCACTCGGCGCTGCCGAAGTTCGCACCGTGGTTGCGATTGACGGCCGGCCCGCGGGAAGGCCCGCCGACGTAGTTGACCGTCGGGAAGCGGCTCGCCACCTCAGCGCGCAGCGCCTCGGTATGCCGGTCATCGGTGACGGTGATCGAGGCGCACAGCCTCGGCAGCGAGTTGGCGCAGAGCGAGTGGATCGAGGCCAGCAGGCGCAACAGGTCGTGCGCGCGGCCGGCACAGGGAATGACGATGTCGATGGAGATCATGGAGTTGCTGCTTTCAGTCGCGCGTGGCACCGCAGTTGCCATGTGAAGTACGCAAAAGCCACGATCGTCCCGACGAGGCCGGTGGCGGCATTGATGATGAAGCTGCCACGCACGGTCGACACGTCGACCGCACTCGCGGCCGCGGCGGTGGCAAGCACGCCGGTCGAGATCGCCAGGCCCACGGGCAGCACCCAGCCGCGCGCGCAGCCGATGCTGTAGAGCGTGCCGCCCCATGCAGACAAGGTGGCGGCCACCACCATCCACACCAGCTCGGTCTGCAAAGCGCCGTATTTGCCGCCCAGCACCCACAGGATCGTGGCGGGGAATGCATGGGCCAACCCGACGAGCAGCACCAGCACCAAGGCATAGAAGGCGTTCACGCTGACGAAGCCCGCCGCCAACTCGGACGGGCCGTCCTGGCGCGCAAAGTAAGGCATCACCAGCGCTGCCGTCACCGAGCCGATCACGGTGAACAGCGCTGCCAATCGGCTCAGCGCCCCGACTTCGGCCAGCCGCTCGGCACTGCCGAAAATACCGATCAACCAAATGGCCAGCTGACTGCTCAGCACAAAGTAGATCGAGTTCGGTGCCTGCTTCCACAGGTGCTGGCGCAGCGCCTGCGAGTGATCGCCACTGGGCACGGAAGGTGTCGCAATGTGGCCCTGCAAATGAGTCCGCAAGGCGATGAAGTAGGCCGTCGCCACACCCAGATTCACCAGGCAAGCCACCGTGGCGTCCAGCAACATCGAGGTGGCGACCCAAAGCAATCCGAGCTTGGCCAGGTTGATGCCGAAGTCCAGCTTTTGCTGGAACCCGACATGTCCCAACAGCCGAGCCATCGACAGGCTCATGCCAGCACGCACGTTCAGCACCGCCGATGACGCAATCAAGAGCGTCAGCGCCGCCACTTGCCAGGGCGGGGCGCGCTGACGCAGCAACAACGCCACGAAGCACGGAACCAGCACCGCGAACGACAGCCAGGCCAGGCGGCGGTGCAACACATTGGCATCGGCCACCAATGCACCGAGGCTTCTGCGCTGGCCGGTGAAACGCCCGCCGATCGCCATCACGGCAGTTGCCAGACCCAGGTCGGTCAGCACGTTGGCCATGCCCGCCATGCTGAGCGCCAGCGTGTAATAGCCGTACTGCACCTGTTCCATGCAGCGCACCAGCAGCATGCCAGACGCGAAACCGATCACCTGCACCGCAAGCTGGGTCGACGCAAAGCTGGTGAGCCTGGCGATACGCTGGCGGGTGACCAGGGCGCTCATGGTTTGGAGCCGTCCTCATGCAGCTTCGCGTCCACCAGCATGCGGAACCACAGCACCTGGAAGAAGGCGTAGAAAAACCCGGCGCGTCCGTCCAGGAAACCGCCTTGCAGCACATAGCGATAGATGAACAGCAGCCCCGCCCGCAGGACCGGCGGCACTCGGTAGTAGCGGCCTTTGTAGAGCCGCCGCCGCTCGCGCGGGTCGCTCGACAGGCGGGCCTTGATCTGGCCGGCGCTGTGCGCGTTCGGGCGCAGCAGTTCGGCGGCCTCCAGGTCGCTCCAGCGGTTGTGGCGTGCCGTCCATTCGGTCAGGCTGCCGACGTTCATGTCGTGCAAAAGGCCGCCCAGCCGCACGCCAGGTCGGTCCGCGACGAAATGCTGGTCGTACAGCCGGTCTTCACAGCGCACCGTGCCCGACTTGAACAGGCGCAGGTGGTAGTTGTGGGTGCCGCCAAAACGCAGCGCCCGGCCCAGAAAGTAGGTGCGTCGCCTGAAGATGAAACCGGTGGCACCGCCCGGCGCGGCCAGAACGCGGCGGATCTCGGCAATCGCCGGCGCGTCCAGCACCTCGTCGGCGTCCAGGTGCAACTGCCACTCGCTGCGATGCCCGAACTCGTCGATCGCCCAGTTGCGCTGGTCGGCATAGTGCTTGAACGGGCGGTGCACCACCAGGCAGCCGAGCGCGGTCACGATCGACACGGTGCTGTCGGTCGAGCCGGAATCGATCACATACACGCTGGGGCTGACCTCAAGTGCTGCGCGCACGGTGCGCTCGATCACGTTGGCCGAGTTGTGCGTCAGCAAGATCACGCCCAGCGGCTGCGGCAACGGCGCACGCCGAGCCGCGTCGGCCAGCACGGGCGATGCAGGCGATGCGGCCGGCCCGCGCGCGTCGGCGGGTGCCGTGGTCTTGTGCAGCAGGTCCATCGGCATCGGCTCAGTGGTCGAGCAACCTGCGGAAGTAGGCGATGGTCGGTGCCAGGCCCTCTTCGAGCGACACCTTGGGCTCCCAGCCCAGCTTGTTCCTGGCGATCGAAATGTCGGGCCGCCGCTGCTTGGGGTCGTCGCTGGGCAGCGCCCGGTACACCAGCTTCGAGCGACTCTGCGTCATGCGCAAAACGGTTTCGGCCAGCTGCAGCATGGTGTATTCGCCCGGGTTGCCGATGTTCACCGGGCCGGTCATCGAAGCGTCGCTGGCCATCATCCGCACGATCACCTCGACCAGGTCGTCCACATAGCAGAAGCTGCGCGTCTGCTGGCCGTCGCCGAAGATCGTGATGTCGTCGCCGCGCAGCGCCTGCACGATGAAGTTGGACACCACGCGCCCGTCGTTCGGGTGCATGCGCGGGCCGTAGGTGTTGAAGATGCGCACCACCTTGATCTCGACCGCGTGCTGGCGGTGGTAGTCGAAAAACAGCGTTTCGGCGCAGCGCTTGCCCTCGTCGTAACAGGCGCGAATGCCGATCGGGTTCACGTTGCCCCAGTAGTCCTCGGTCTGCGGATGCACTGTCGGGTCGCCGTACACCTCGCTGGTCGAGGCTTGCAGGATTCGCGCGCCCACCCGCTTGGCGAGCCCCAGCATGTTGATCGCGCCGTGCACGCTGGTCTTGGTGGTCTGCACCGGGTCATGCTGGTAGTGCACCGGTGACGCCGGGCAGGCCAGGTTGTAGATCTGCCCGACTTCAACGTGCAGTGGAAAGGTCACGTCGTGACGCTGAAATTCGAAGTAGTCCGACGACAACAGGTGCCGGATGTTCTGCCGGCTGCCGGTGAACAGGTTGTCGACGCAGAGCACATCGCGCCGGTCCTTGACGAGGCGGTCGCACAGGTGCGAACCCAGAAAGCCGGCCCCGCCGGTCACCATCACTGTGTCGTTCATTGCGTGTTCTTTCCCGGGTTGCTGTGAAGAATGAAGGAGGTGTCGCGTTCAACGGCCCAGCGACGGCGGGCGATGCGCGTGTGCCGAGGGCGGCAGCTGCCGTCGGGAAGGTTGCCGGTGCGGCTCGCGTCTCTGGGTTTGTGCAGGTGCACTTGCGTCCACGCTGCCGTGCCGAACACGGGATGTCAGCAGCGCCTCACGCGTGGCCGCAATGCACAAGCCGGTGAACAACCATCCGTAGACATTGATCGAGCCGTTGCCGGTGATCTGACCGAGCAACAGCACGTAGAACGCGTAGGAGAACAGCATCATCGGCAACGGATCGGCGACCCGGCGCGTCGCCGCCAGCACCGTTCGGCCCAGCCACACCGCCAACGCAACGCGGTACACGATGAAGCAGACGCCGAGCGCCGGACCCAGGTCGACCATGTGGCGTGCGAAGTCGGTCTCGACAAGCTTGCCCGGCAGCACGCCGTCGACCATGGCCCCCAGCGTGATGCTCGCATTGCCACCAAAACCCAGGCCGTAGCCCAAGGCTGGCGCAACCTCGACGAGACGAAAGAAATCAATGAAGCCGAACAGCCCCCGGCCCAGAACGCCGCCCTGAAAGTCGCGCGATTCGGCCGCCTCGGCAGCGTTCCATCGTGCAGCAAACGCAGCAAAGCCATCCGGAAAAACAATGGGATACAGGGCCACTGCCGCAGCAGCAAGCAATGCCGGAAAGGCAATCGCCTTGGCCTTCAAGGCCAGCCCACGACCGACGAAGCCGATCGACACTGCGAACAGGCCAATCAACATGCATTGCAACAAGGTTCCGCGGCTGCCGCCGAGGGCCACGCAGGTCAGGATGGCACCCGCTGCGACCAGCAACGGCACCAGGCCCAGGTTGCGCTGCGCCTTGGGCACGATCAGGAACGCGAGCAGGATGGCCCACGCGGTGGTCACGAACTGCTGCTGGCCAGCGTTCGACGTGAACGGACCGGCGGGCCGAATGTGAAAGCCGCTCAGGTGCATTCCCTTGAACTGCAATTCAGCTTCGCCGGCGATGCCGACATTGATCGGCGCGTCTGGCAGGGAGACGAATTGCAGACTCACCAACACGGCGATCGGCACCGACAACAGCAGCGTGATCCTGGCAAACCGCATCAGGTCGGCGGCCCTGAACTGCGCACCCACCAGAAACGCCAGCGGCACATACAGGAAGTAGCTTCGCCAGCCATAGATGCCAAGCAGCACCCGGTGTTCGCTGAAGCCGCCGACCGCGTACTGCACCGCGAACAGGACCACGCCGAAGGCACACATGAACACGCTGATCGCGAAGTACTTGTTGCCTTGCGGCCAGAAACCGAAGCGCGTTGCAAGCACGTAGGTGTAGACCAGGAATGGGTCACGGATGAAGAAGATGTACTGGCCGAATTGCGGAAACGCATATTTCCGAAGCGCGCCTTCAAAGATCGCAAGCAGATAGATGACCAGCACCAGCGCGACCACCCGCTTCCGGGCACGTTCGCGCTCGCCACTGGGGGGGGCGGCGACCCCGCGCGAGGCAGAGGCGGACACGGAAGTCGCACCGGGCGATCCTCGTGGCCTTCGGGTCAGGCGTGCAGCGCGGATCATCGGAGAGGTCAGGAGCATCGCGAGGCAGGCAGAATTTTCATTACACGGTCGCGTGTCACGGCGGTCGCCGTCTGCGCAACCCCAAGCCACTGCGCGCGACCGCGCGCTCTTGTGCACGGTGAGGTGGTTCGTCGCCGGAGTCGCTGAGCGACGTCTGGGCCTGGTTCCTGGCGCGGGACAACGATGGAAGATTCCAGCCCGCGCAAACAGGTGCGATCGAATATAGCCATCAAATATTGCGGTTTGGAGTCAGCCGCCATTGCCTCGGCAAGCCGCGCGACGTGGCGAACCGTCACAAAGGCAACCTATCCTCATTGGATGAGCGGCCTGACTGAACCACGCACACTTGTCATCAATTTCAACTCGCCGGAACTGAACCAGTTGGCGATGTCGCTGGCCGGCTGCCGCGCGTTGGAGGCTTATGTGCGTCCTTACGTGAACAAGGGGCGCGGCTGGGAGCGCGCACTGTCGGCGGTGCCGTTGGCCGGGCATCTGTACAACGGCACTTTCGGCCGTCGCCGCATGACCGACCCCGCCCTGGCCGCATTGACGCACGAGGCCGGCGTGCTGCCTGACCTGTGTGCGGCTGCGATCGGGCGAGTTCACGCGCTGCCGGCGGCGACCCGGCGTCGTGTGACGAGCCGGCTCTACATGACGGTGCGTGAAGCGGTTGCGCAGGCCGGGTGCCGCCATCTGGTTCACTCCAGTTGCATCGTGGGCTACGAAGGCTTCGCGCTACCAGCGTTTCAGGCAGCCAAGGCTTTGGGCGGTCGCAGCACCGTGCTGAACTACCCGGTGGCGCACCATCGCCAGCGGCGCAGGGTGAGACAGGAAGAAAACGATCGCGAACCCGACTTCGCCGTCACCTGGCCGGACTTCGACGACTGGCCTGCGGGCCACGAAGAGCGGCTGGACGAAGAGATCAGGCAGGCCGACGTGGTGCTGGTGGGTTCCAG
>JANNEI010000008.1:0-5318 GCA_031378565.1 Burkholderiales bacterium | reverse complement strand
TCGCAGCCAGCACCAAGCGCCGCGGCCAGACGCTCTGCGCGCAACCGCTCTTCGACCCCCGCATGCGGCAGCGCGATGTGCCAGCCCAGCGCGATCAGCCGGCGACCCAGCGCGACCCAGTTCGCCTCGGGCCACAGCTTGTCGTCGCGCGAGGTGCCGTGAACGAACACCAGGGTGCGCGGCGCGGCGGGCTGCCCGCCGGCGCGCAGGCCGAACTGCGGCGGGCCTTGCAGCGTGTAGCCGAGTGCCTGCGCCGCGAGCTGGCGCGAGCGGTCGAGCGCGTGGGTGTGCGGCGCGATGCGAATGGCGTGGTCGACCAGCCAACGCGCCGGTGCCTCATAGCTGGAACCCTCGGTGCGATTCGCCAGGCCGTGGCTCACGCCGTGAGCCAGCCGGGCAATCACGGCCGACTTGGTGAGGCCCTGCAGGTCGATGACGGCGTCGTAGCGCTGGGTCGTCAGCGCGTCACGAAACGCGCGCCATTCGCGTCGCACGGCGACCGTCCACCACGCCGTGCGCCAACGTCGCATCGAGCATTCGACGGCGCTGTGCACGCCGTCGACGCGTCGCACCAGCGGCGCGAAGCCGGGCTCGACCACCCAGTCGATCGACGCCCCCGGGTGCGCGCCGCGAATGTCGTGCACCACCGGCATCGCATGCACCACGTCGCCGAGGGACGACAGCTTGACAAGCAGGACGCGCACCGGCGGCGGCTCGTGGCGCGACTGAGCCGACAGGGCCGCGAGACTCAATGCGCCGAAGCGGCAATCCGGGCGTCGGGTTTGACCGCCCGCAGCGCGGCCATGAAGTCGCGCTCGATGCGCTGCAGCGCGGCGGGCGTGTGGCCTTCAAAGCGCATCACCAGCACCGGCGTGGTGTTCGACGAACGCATCAGGCCGAAGCCGTCGCTGTACTCGGCGCGCAGGCCGTCGATGGTGATGATCTCCAGCGCGCCGGGGAACCTCGCGGTCTTCAGCAATTGCTCGACCAGCCGCTGCGCTTCGCCTTCAGAGCAGGGCACGTTCAACTCGGGCGTGCTGAAGCTGGTGGGCAGCGCGTTGAGAACCCGACTCGGGTCTTTGCTGCGGCTGAGGATTTCAAGCAGGCGCGCCGCGGTGTAGGTGGCGTCATCGAAGCCGTACCAGCGTTCGCCGAAGAAGATGTGGCCGCTCATCTCTCCGGCAATCGGTGCCTTCAGCTGCTTCATCTTCGCCTTGATCAGCGAATGGCCCGTCTTCCACATCAGCGGCTTGCCGCCGGCCTTGCGGATGGCGGGTGCCAGCCGCTGCGTGCACTTCACGTCGAAGATCACCGTGCCGCCGGGATTGCGCTTGAGGATGTCGACCGCGAACAGCATCAACTGCCGGTCGGGGTAGATGATCTGGCCGTCTTTCGTGACCACGCCCAGACGGTCGCCGTCACCGTCGAAGGCCAGGCCGATTTCCGCATCGCTGGTCTTCACGGCGTGGATCAGGTCGGCGAGGTTCTCGGGCTTGCTCGGGTCGGGGTGGTGGTTTGGAAAGTCACCGTCGACCTCGGAATACAGCTCGGTCACCTCGCAGCCCAGCGCGCGCAGAATGCCCGGGGCCGACGCGCCGGGAATGCCGTTGCCGGAGTCGACCACGATCTTCATCGGGCGCTTAAGCCTGCAGTCGTTCGCGATGCGCGCGCTGTACTCGGGCACGATGTTCATCGCCGCCGAGCGGCCGCTGGCGCTGACATAGTTTTCAGCCTCGATGCGCGCGCGCAGCGCCTGGATCGCGTCACCGTAGATGGCCGCGCCGGCCAGCACCATCTTGAAGCCGTTGTAGTCCTTCGGGTTGTGGCTGCCCGTCACCATGATGCCGCTGCGGCAGCCGCGCCGCCCCCTCGTGGCCGCCACGTAATAGAGCATCGGCGTGGTCACCGCCCCGAGGTCCACCACGTCGAGGCCGGTCGAGGCCAGGCCACGAATCAACGCCGCCACCAGGGCCGGGCCCGACAGCCGACCGTCGCGCCCCACGGCCACCGCGCGCTCGCCGGCCGCCACGGCTTCAGAGCCGAAGGCGCGGCCGAGGTGCTCGGCGAAGCGCTCGTCGATGGTCACACCGACGATGCCGCGAATGTCGTAAGCCTTGAAATTTGACGCGGTGACTTGCATGGTTGATGGCTCGTGGAGTGCAGCCCGGATTGTAGGGAGCCGATTCGGTATCGATGGGTGCATCGCTTCTGTCCGGGCGCAGTCCACTTGGCCGGAACCGCGCGAATCCACATGTCCGAAAACGGCCAGTCAGGTCTGCCACCGTGGCCATAATCGCTGCATGCCCATCGATGCCGACGCCTCCTACCTCGTGCTGCTGGCCCGCGACGCGCGCTTCGACGGGCGCTTGTTCGTCGGCGTCACGTCCACCGGCATCTACTGCCGCCCGATCTGTCGGGTTCGCACGCCGAAACGCGAGAACTGCCGCTTCTTCCACACGCCGGCGCAGGCCGAGGCCGAGGCCTTTCGCCCCTGCCTGAAGTGCCGCCCCGAAATCGCCCCCGGCCCGGGGCTGGCGTGGACGGTGATGGACGCCTCCAGCACGCTGGCCCGGCAAGCGGCGCAGGCGCTGGATGCGCAAGCCGCCAGCGGCGACACCCCCAGCCTCGTGCAGGTGGCCGAGCGCCTGGGCGTGAGCGACCGCCACCTGCGCCGCATCTTCCAGGCCGAGCACGGCGTGACGCCGCTGCAATACCTGCAAACGCGGCGCCTGTTGCTGGCCAAGCAGTTGCTGACCGACACCCGATTGCCGGTCACGCAGGTGGCCTCGGCCAGCGGCTTTCGCAGCCTGCGCCGCTTCAACGCGGCGTTTGCCGACAGCTACCGGATGGGTCCGAGCCGCCTGCGGGGCGACGCCGGGGAAGATGCGGACACGACCGGCTCGGCGATGACGATCACGCTGGCCTACCGCGCGCCGTTCGACGTGGCGCGCCTGGTCAAATTCGTCGGACAGCGTGCCATCCCGGGGGTCGAGCAGGTGGACGGCCTGCACATCCGGCGCACGCTGCGCGCAGGGGCGATTGCAGGCACGCCGAACACCGTGACAAGCTGGATCGCCGCCGAGTTTCTGCCGCAGCGCTCACGCGTGAAGCTCAGCTTCGCGCCCGAGCTGGCCGCAGCCAGCGCCTGCGTGGCAACCGCCGCGCGGCGCTGGCTCGACCTGGATGCCGCGCCGCATGCCATCGACGCCGCGCTGGCCGACCTGCCCGGTGGAGCCGGACTTCGACTGCCCGGCAGCCTGGACGGCTTCGAGCTGGCGGTGCGCGCCGTGTTGGGCCAGCAGGTCACCGTGGCAGGGGCGCGCACGCTGGCCAGCCGGCTGGTGCAGCGCTTCGGCGAACCGGTGTCGACGCCCTGGCCGAGCATCGACCGAAGCTTTCCGTCGCCCGACGCATTGGCGTGCGCGACGCTGGAGTCCATCGCCGAGTTGGGAATCATCCGCAGCCGGGCTGGAGCCATCACGGCGCTGGCGCGGGCTTGGCCCGATCTGTTGCCCTGCCTCGCCGCGCACCAACCGCCCGAGCTTTTGATCGAGCGGCTCTGCGCACTGCCCGGCATCGGCCCGTGGACGGCGCACTACATCGCGATGCGGGCGCTGAGCTGGCCCGACGCCTTTTTGCCGAACGACGTGGCCTTGTTGAAGGCCATGCAGCAACTTTTCAGCACGGCCACGCAGCGCGAGGCCGACGCGGTCGCGCAGGCGTGGCGGCCCTGGCGCTCGTATGCCGTGCTGCGTTTGTGGAACAGCCTGGAGAAAACAGCATGAGCTTTGCAACCGATTCCGTTCACGCCCTGGCCACCGCCCAGACCACCGTTGCCACGCCGATGGGCCAACTGCTGCTGGCACGCACGGCCAAGGGGCTGGCCGGCGCGTGGTTCGAGGGCCAGAAAGACCACCCGGGCACGCTGGCGGCACCTGAACGCGCGGACGACCCGATGTTGAAAGACGCAGCGCGCCAACTCGCCGACTATTTCAGTGGCCGACGCCAGCACTTCGACCTGCCGCTGGACCTGCACGGCACCGCGTTCCAGCGTGGCGTCTGGCAGGCGCTGCTGCGCATCGGGAGCGGGCAGACACAAAGCTACGGTGACATCGCGCGCAGCGTGGGTTCCGACAAGGCCGTGCGCGCCGTCGGCTCGGCGGTCGGCAAGAACCCGCTCTCGGTCATCGTGCCGTGCCACCGCGTGATGGGCAGCGACGGTTCGCTCACTGGCTACGCGGGCGGGCTGGACCGCAAGCGCGCGCTGTTGTCGCTCGAAGGCGTGGCGGTTTGAGACGGGCCGATGTTGCCGAGTTGATTTCGCTCGCAGCGTTGTGGGGTGGCTCGTTCCTGTTCATGCGGATGGGCGCGGCCGAGTTCGGCCCGGTGGTGCTGTCGGCGCTTCGGGTGATCGGGGCCGCCTTGCTGCTGATGCCGCTGCTCGCGTTGCGCGGCCAGTGGCCGGCGCTGCGCCAGCATTGGCGGCCGATCTTCGTCGTCGGCATCACCAACTCGGCCCTGCCCTTCGTGGCCTTCAGCTATGCCGCACTGTCGATCACGGCTGGCCTTTCGGCGATCTTCAACGCCGCCTCGCCCCTGTTCGTGGCGTTGATCGCGTGGTGGTGGTTGAAAGATCGGCTCACACCCGTGCGGGTTCTGGGGTTGGTGATCGGCTTCGCCGGGGTGCTCTGGCTGGCCTGGGACAAGGCCAGCTTCAAGGACGGCGGATCGGGCTGGGCCGTGGTGGCCTGCATGGCGGCATCGCTTTGCTATGGCTTCTCGGCGAATTACACCAAGCGGTGCCTGGCAGGCGTGGCACCGCTGGCAGTGGCAGCCGGCAGCCAGCTTTCGGCCGGCCTGTTCCTGTTGCTGCCGGCGTGGCTGTTGTGGCCGGCGACCGCACCCACCGCATCGGCGTGGTTGGCTGTCTTGGTGCTGGCGGTTGCGTGCACCGGGCTGGCCTACCTGTTGTACTTCCGGCTGATCGCCAAAGTGGGGCCGGCGAATGCCATCACGGTCACATTCTTGGTGCCCGTGTTCGCGGTGCTGTGGGGCGGCTTGTTTCTCGGCGAAGCGCTGACGCTGGCGATGGCAGTGGGCTGTTTCGTCATCCTTCTCGGCACCGGCCTGACCACCGGCTTCTTGAGATGGTCTCGCGCTGCGGCGAAGTGACTTGAGGCGTCACTGCCGAAAGTCAAGCTCCAAAAAAGTAGACCCCTCCCGACCATTGCTGGTGAGAGGGGCAGGCAACTGACGCTGCCGGTTCGGGGCTCCGGAGGTTAGAGGTCCGGGGCTCCTTGGGCGCAGTGACTGCGCCG